>CAYTJW010000567.1:0-4236 GCA_964438135.1 uncultured Thermoanaerobaculia bacterium | reverse complement strand
CGTCGGTCGAGGCCACCCGCCACGACACCGTGCCCGGCGCCGCGGCCGCCGCCGCGGGCTCGGCGACCAGCCCCTCGCCGGGCGTGACCCGCACCTGCCACTGGGCGTCGCTCAGCGCCTCCCCGGTCGGCGCGCCGTCGGCCGAGACCCGCACCACCTCGGCGACCAGGACCCGGCTCGAGACCCCGTCCGCCTCCACCTGGACCGTGCCCTCGACCTCCTCGACCCCGCCTGAGGCGCTCGGGTCGACCGCCTTGACGCGGACGGCGTACGGCACCAGGTGGACCTCGACCACGGTCTCGAGCGGGGTCTGCGCCAGCGCCCCGGCGGGCATGCCCATGAGGCCGCCGACCGCGGCCGCGGCGTTGCCGAGCACGCCCAGGGTCGAGGCCTTGACCGTGATCTTGGCCCGGTCGTCGGCCGGCAGCGCCACCCCGGCGCGGAGGCTCACCTGGGCGGTCAGCACCCCCTGCTCGCGCTGGGTCGCGAGGTCGAACAGGTCGGGCGCGGCCACCAGCTCGAAGTCGGCGTCGAGAGCCCCGGTCGGGTCGGCGAAGGGCGCCACCCGCGCTCTGATCGTGCCGGTCCCCCAGCGCTTCTTCTCGCCGCCGTACTCGAGCACGATCGGCGCCGGGCCGGCGGCCGCCATCAGCTCCCCTCCCGGCTCATGGGGGGTGGGACTCCGTCTCCACCATGAGGCTGCCGCCAGCGCGCACGGTGAGCGTCACCGGCACGCCGACCAGGCCGCCGGCGCCGGCCGACACGGTCACCACCACGCTCGCCGGCGGGGCGGTCCCGCCCGGGGGCTCGCTCGCCAGCGACGCCCGGGCGCAGCGCTCGCCGTGCTGCGAGCCGAGGTCGGCGAGGCCGACCCAGCCGGAGGCGTCGGCCAGGGCGAAGCGGATGGTCGCGTCGCCGGCCGGGAAGCGGCCGCTGCCCGCCTTCTCGCAGTGGGCGTAGACGAACACCGCGCCGCCGTCGGCCGCGTCCAGGACGGTGGTCTGCGCGCCCTGGCCGTTGACGGTGCGGATCACGACCGAGTAGTCCACCCGCGCCCCGTCCTGGCCCTCGGGGGCCGGGCCCTGGAGCATCACCTGCGCCACCTCGACGCCGTTGACCAGGACCGTCACCACCGCCGTGGCGAGGCCCGACAGGACCGGGGCGATGACGTTGGTGCGGAGGCCGTCGTTCAGGTTGAAGGGGTCGCGCAGGAAGTCGTCGGCCCAGGCCGGGTCGGCCAGCAGGGCGAGCACCGCCAGCACGCCGAGCACCCGCGAGGCGGCCGCCACCGCGACGCCGGCCCGCCCCGAGGGCTGCGGGGTGCGGAGGATGACGTACGACGCCAGCACCCCGACCACGACGTTGGCGCGCAGCAGTGGGTACATGCTGAGCCCGACCACGTAGTAGAGCAGGAAGGCGACCACGAACGGCGTCGCCAGCCCCATCCCGACCAGCACCAGCCGCGGCACGTGCTGCCGCACAACCTGCAGCGGCTCGAGCAGGCGGTCGACCGGCCGGCGGAACCAGACCAGCAGGAACGGGATGCCGGTCATCAGCAGGGGGGTGACCAGGTCCAGCCCCTCGCGCTGGGTGAAGACCCGGTTGTTGGTCATGAGCAGGGCGCCGGCGCCGAGCCCGACCACTGCCAGCACCACCTTGACCGCCCAGTGCGACCGCAGCACGCCGCCGGCGACGCGGGCGACGACCTGGCGGATCAGGACCAGCCCCACCGGCAGGGCGAGCAGGGCCATGGTCGGCAGCAGGTCGAGCCACGACTCCCGGCCCAACCCGAGCAGGTTGAGGCGGGGCATGCCGCGCACCGAGCCGCAGACGAACCACAGGTAGCCGCTGACCGCGCCGCCGAGCACCGCCAGCAGGTTCCACCACGACTGGGGCCGCTGCCGGAGGGGCACCGAGCGGGCGGTGTCGAGGAACCGGGTCGGCTCCATGAAGGCCTCGCCGCCGGGGCCGGCGAGGTCCCGTCGGTCGGCGGCGACCGGGGCGGCCGCGGCCGCTGCCTCGTAGCCTGGCGGGCAGGCCGCCAGCTGCCACGTGGTCCCGTCCCACCACAGCCAGCCGGTGCCGTCGGCGGCCGGTTGCCACCACCGCCCCCACTGGTCCTGGGCCCTCACCTCGCGCACGGCGGCCGCGAACTGGCCCGGGTCGACGCGCCCGTCGCGCCAGGCCTCGAGCCACGACTGCCAGTGCCGGTACGCCTGGTCCAGGCTCGCTCGCGCCACGGGCCGATGGTACCTCAGCCGGCGGCCGGGCGGGGGGCGCGCCCCGCGAGGTCCTTGAGGGAAGGAGATCCTCACGGTCGAGCCACGTTCCGTGGGACGCCTCGGAACGTGGTCGCGGTCATGGACGTGGACGTGGTCGTGGACGATGGCCGCGCGGGGTCCAGGTCGAGGTCCAGGTCCACCTCCAGGTCCACCTCCAGGTCCACGTCCACGTCCACGTTGGGCTGTCGTCATCGGGAGTCCGAGCACGTCTCGACCGGCCGGGAGGATCCCGCTAGACTCGGGGGCGCCGCGGAGGGCAGTGGTATGGGCTTCGTCGACCGACTCGTCGAGCACCTGCGGGCCGGCCCGCCGGTCTTCCTGCAGCCGCACAACTTCCCCGACCACGACGCGGTCGCCACCGCCTTCGGCCTGCAGCACCTCCTGGCGAGCCGGGGGGTGCCGAGCCAGATCGTCTACGACGGCGACATCCAGCGCGACTCCCTGCGCACCATGATCGCCGAGCTCGAGGTCGACATCCGGCCGCAGCACGAGGTCACCCGCCGCGAGACCGACGCGATCGTGGTCGTCGACGGCTGCAAGGGCAACAAGAACGTCACCGACCTGGTCGGCACCGAGGTGGCGGTCATCGACCACCACCAGGTCGAGGCGCCCGACGACGTCCCGCTGGTCGACATCCGCCCGGACGTCGGCTCCTGCTCGACCATCGTCCACTCCTACTACCTCGAGCTCGGGCTCGAGCCGACGCGGGCGGTGGCCACCGCCCTCCTGGTCGGCCTCAACACCGACACCGCCCAGCTCACCCGCGGCGTCTCCGAGCTCGACGTCGAGGCCTTCGCCCACCTCTACCGCCAGGCCGACGTCGTCCTGCACAACTCGATCCTGCGCAACTACATCCAGAGCAAGGACCTGAGCTTCCTGCGCTTCGCCCTGGAGCACGCCCGGGTCGAGACCGGGGTGCTCTTCTGCCACTTCCCCGAGGGCTGCAACCAGAACCTGCTCGGCATCCTGGGCGACTTCTTCCTGGCGGTGCAGGAGGTCGAGGTGGTGGTGCTGTGCGCCACCAACGCCGGCGGGGTCAACCTCTCGATGCGCAGCGAGCGTCGCGGCGTCAACGCCGCCGCCGTCATCCAGCAGGCACTGGCCGGGATCGGCTTCGGCGGCGGCCACCGCGACATGGCCGGCGGCGTGGTCCGCGACCCGTCGCGCTTCGACCCCGAGGAGGTCCGCCGGCGCTTCCTCGCCGCTGCCGGCGGCGACGCCAGCGGGCGGGCGGGGTGACGGGCCGACCTCTCGCGGCTCGCTGACGAGGGCCCCGCGGCGCTGCCGCCGCTTCGGTCCGCCCGCACCGGGGACAGCCGCTACCGCCCGACCGCCCGCGCGACCAGGGCGTTCTTGGCCGGGTCGTCGGGGAACCACTGCCGGGCCATCGCGCCCTCCTCGGCCGAGTAGCGGAAGCCGACCTCGAGCAGGGCCCCGGCCGCCTCCAGGTCGCCCATCACCAGGGCCAGGCTGAAGGCGCTCATGCCGGTCGCGTTGCGGGCCGAGACGTCGGCGCCGCCCTCGACCAGCTGGCGCAGGACGGCGCCGTCGCAGGTCCCCGCCGCCCGCACCAGGGGCGGGTTGCCCTGCTCGTCGCGAGCGTTGGGGTCGGCGCCGTGGGCGAGGAGGGCGGCGACGATCCGCCGCGCCTCGTCGCGGGTCGGGCGGACGCCGTACTGGCAGGCGAACATCACCGCCATGTGCAGCGGCGGCATGCCGGTGGTGCCGGCGTCGCCGGCCGACAGGCCGGCGGCCATGAACGCCTCGACCGCGTCCGCGTCGGCCGAGGTCAGCGCGCGGCGGAAGTCGTCGCCCGTCAGCTCCAGGTCGTGCGCCTTGAGCCAGGCCATGGCGGCGCCGGCGTCGGCGCCGTCCGCGGCAGCCCGGGCGGGGGCAGCCTCGACCGCCACCGGCACCGCCAGGCCGCGGCGGACCTGCTCGACGCCGGAGCTGG
>CAYTJW010000566.1:0-4239 GCA_964438135.1 uncultured Thermoanaerobaculia bacterium | reverse complement strand
CGCCACCAGGTCGGCCGCGCCGGCGGACAGCCCGACCAGGCTCATCGGCACCACCAGTCGGCCGGGGCTCGCCGAGCTCGCCGCGTAGGTGCGGAGGGTGACGGCGCCGCGGCGCAGCGCCACGGTCGTGCCCGGCTCGAACCCGAGGCCGAGGACGCGGGCGGTGACCGAGCCCGCGTTGCCGCCCTCGTCCGGCGTCACCGACATCAGGTAGCGGCCGACCGCCTCGACCTCGATGGCGAAGCTGGCGTTGCCGCCGCCGCCGTAGTCCGCGTAGTAGACCGAGAAGTAGAACGCGCCGGGGCCGGGGTTGGGCACCACCAGCTCGAGGCTGCCGTCCCACTTCTCCACCCCCTGCCAGTCGTACAGGGTCAGGGTCGGCAGGGCCCCCCGCCGGCCGAGCAGGCGGAAGGTGCCGGCGCCGCCGGCCGGCGTCAGCCGCACGACCAGGTTGGCCGCCTCGCCGGGGGCGAGGTCGAGGCGGAAGTCCGAGTAGTCGAGGTGGCGGGCGAGGCCGGGGGAGACCACGCCGAGGGCGAGCGGCTCGGCCTGCCGCAGCGGCGGCTCGAGGCCGGTCTCCCAGGCCAGCACGGTGGGATTGTCGTCGCCCTCCACGGTCAACACCGCCGTCCCGTCGGCCGACGGGACCAGGTCCTCGACCGCCTCCTGGTGGCCCGAGAAGGAGCGCACCAGCGCCGGCGACCCGTCCTCCAGGTCCCACAGCTCGACGGCGTACGGCCAGCTCAGGGCGATGAGGGCGTGGCGGCCGTCCGGCGCGTAGGCGATGCTGTTGACGCAGCTGAAACCCGAGCCGTCGCCGGGCCGGAAGCGCCGCAGCTCGACGCCGGTGGCGAGGTCCCACTCGCTGACATCGCAGCGGTTGCCGTTGGAGCTGCCGGACAGGAGGCGGCTGCCGTCGGGAGAGAACCCCGCCGAGTCGCTGACCTGATTGACGCTGAAGACGAGGTCGCCGGTCGCGACCTGCCACGCCCGGATCCAGTGGTCGTCACTGGTGGCCGCGACCCTGGACCCGTCCGGCGACAGGCCGACCCACTCGACGGTGCTCGTGGGGCCGGTGATGATGCGCAGCAGGGCGCCGGTGGCTGCGTCCCAGATGCGCACGGTCTGGTCGGCCGAGCCGGTGGCGACCAGGCTGCCGTCGGCCGACACGTCGACCGCGACGACGTCGTCGGTGTGCCCGACGAGCTGCTGCAGGGTGCCGCCCGAGGCCACGCTCCAGATCCGGGCAGTGTCGTCGGCCGAACCGGTGACGACCGTGCTCCCGGACCCGGAGTAGGCCGCGGTCACGACCAGGCTGCTGTGGCCCTCGAAGCGCCGCACGACCTCCCCGGTCACGACGTCGTAGAGCTTGGCCCGCTTCTCCTCGCCGACCAGGACCAGGCGGCTGTCCGGGGAGAGCGCCACGGGGAGGGAGCCGGGCGCCGAGTAGCGCATGTTCACGTTGGTCTCGTCGTAGACCTCCGCCAGGGTCGGGTCGGGCCGCGGCAGGGACCAGGCGTACACCGCCTGGCCGGTCGCCACGAGCAGCGACTGACCGTCCGGCGCAAGGCCCAGAGCCCCGAGGGAGGAGAACGGGAACGCGAACAGGTCGACCTGCGCCGCCACCTCGCCCGACGCCGCGTTGAGCACCACCACCGCCGGCTGCGCCTCGTTCGCGTTGCCGCCGACCGTCGCCAGCAGGGCGCCGTCCGCCGACACCGCGACCCCGTGGCTCGGCCCGAGGTTCCCGACCGGGTAGAGCTCGAGGGTCGCGCCGCTGGCGACGTCGACCACCTCGAGGGCGTGCTGGGCGCCGTTGGGCACGACGACCGTGGCGCCGCCCGGCAGGTAGTCGCCGTTCAGCGACCCGGAGCGCGCGTGACTGTGTTTGAGCGTGCCGGTGGCCGGGTCCCAGAAGTTGAGCTTGTTGCCCGCGCCCACGAACAGCTCGAGCCCGTCCTGGCGGTAGGCGGCGCTGTAGGCGGCGCTGCCGTTGGCGAGGGAGCGGACCTGGGCGCCGGTCTGGACGTTCCAGATGCGGGTCGTGGTGTCGAAGGAGCTCGACGCGAGGCGCGTCCCGTCGGGCGAGAAGTCGAGGCCGTTGACGTCGTTGGTGTGCCCGTTCAAGGTGCGCACCAGGCCGCCGGTCGAGGCGTCCCAGAGCCGCAGCGAGCCGTCCCCTGCGCCGCTGGCGAGCAGGCTGCCGTCGGGCGAGAAGGCGAGCGCCGTGACCACGTCCGCGTGCCCGGTCAGAGTCCACAACGCGACGCCGGTCTGGACGTCCCAGATGTGGGCGGTGGAGTCGTCCGAGGCCGTGGCGACGAGGCTGCCGTCGGGCGACACCGCCAGCTCCCGCGCCCCCGTTCCCTGCTCGACGTAGACCGAGACCGGCATCGCCAGGGCTGCGTCGACCTCGGCGAAGCCGGTCCTCTGCTCGACCACCGCCGCGGTGGCCGGGTCTCGCAGCGTGCGGGTGGTAGCCAGGGCGAAGCGGGTGGTGCCCTGGAAGAACGCCACGTCCGACCAGGTCATGCTGTCCTGGGAACCGGTGACCCGCTCGGCCACCGTGGCCAACTCGACCCCGGTCGCGCCGTCCAGGACCACCGCCCCGAGGTCGTCCACCGCGGCCGCGACCAGGCCACTGACCGGCTCGACCTCGATCGCGCGCACGGAGGTCCAGCTCGAGCCGAGGTCGGCGGTGAAGACCGCCGCCCCGGTGGCTGCGCTCCAGCCCTTGACGCCCCCAATGCCGGCGGTGAGGATCCAGCCCTCGTCGGCGGAGAAGGCCACGTCGCGAACTGCGTTGCCGTGGTTGACCTCGACCAGGACGGCACCGGAGGCGACGTCGTAGAGGCGAGCCAGGGAGCCCGCCCCGACCAACGCCAGGCTGCCGTCGGCGGACAGCGCCACGGCCGCGGCCGGGCTGAGGTCGAGGCTCCGCACCAGGGTGCCGCCCGGCAGGTCCCAGACCCGCAGACGGCCAGTGGCGGCTGAGAAATCCGTCGCCCCCACCGCGGCCAGACGGCTGCCGTCGGCGCTGACGGCGATGGCCTCGACCCGCTCGTCGTCGCCGTCAGCGAAGTCGAGCGCCATGAGGTGCGCCCCGGTGCGGGCGTCCCAGAGCGCCAGCGGCGCCGGGAAGCTGCTCGACGAGTTCGTCGCCGGGCCGGCCGAGACGATCGTCGCCCCGTCCGGCGTGTAGGCGACCCGGCGAGCGTAGAGGCCGCTGTGCCCGAACAGGAGCACGTCCTCGCCCGAGCCCGCGTCGACCACCCGCAGCAGCGCCTCGCCCGTGTCCGAGCTGCCGAAGTCGGGGCGGCCGCTGGCGATGGCGACGGTCGCCCCGTCCGGCGACACGGCGAGGTCCTCGACCCACTGCACCCCGAAGGCCGCCAGCGGCGTGGTGACGGTGTCGGCCGCGGCGAAGCCGGCGCCGAGGGAGAGGAGCGCGAGACAGGCCAGCAGTGAAGCCGGGTCCGGACGCCAGTCGTGACGCATGGTGCCCTCCGCCGGGACCTGCCGGGCGCCCCGAGGCCACCCCGGCTGGTCCCGGCTGCCCAGAGTACTCCCGCTCCGTTTGGGCAGCGTTAGGCGACCGGCCGCGCCTCAGCCCCGCCGCTGCAGCATCCAGTTGCGGGGGTCGCGGGTCTCGCCGACCGAGGAGACGCGGATCGCGGCCTGCTCGCCGACCGGGCAGCGGTTCTCGCACAGGCCGCAGCCGGTGCACAGCTCGGGCTCGACGTGCGGCCGCTGGACCGTGACCGGGCGGCCGGTCCGGTCGCGCACGGCGACGGTCTCGAGCCAGATCGCCTTGGGCGAGGTCGGGCACATCTCCTCGCAGACGATGCACGGCCGGCCCATGGACCAGGGCAGGCAGCGACCGAGGTCGAGGAAGGCGGTGCCGACCCGGACCGCGGCCGGCTCGCCGATGGTCTGCTTGGCCTTCGGCTCGAGCAGGGCCAGGGCGCCGGTCGGGCAGACCTGGCCGCAGCGGACGCACGACGGCTCGCACCAGCCGCGGCGCATGTGCATGACCGGGGTGAACAGGCCCTCGACCCCGGTCTTGCCCACGTCGGCGACGATCACCCCGGTCGGGCACGAGGCCGAGCAGGCGCCGCAGGTGATGCAGCGGGCCAGGAAGGCCCCCTCGTCGAGGGCACCGGGCGGGCGGATGGCGTCGTCGGCGCGGCCGCCCCGACCCGACCCGGCCAGGCGCAACACCGGCGCCACCGCCGCCGT
>CAYTJW010000565.1:0-4240 GCA_964438135.1 uncultured Thermoanaerobaculia bacterium | reverse complement strand
GTGGGGGGGGGCGCGGCGGTGCGGCTCGACGCCAGCCGCGGGGCGCGCGTCCCGCCGCGCCGGGCGTCGGCGACGACCGCTCACGGCGGCCCCCTCATCGCCGCCGCCAGGGTGCGGCCGGCGGTCTGGATGTGGCGGCGGACCGCGGCCTCGGCGCGGTCCGGGTCGCGCGCCTCGAGAGCGGCCAGGATCTCGGCGTGCTCGGCGGCGTCCGGCTCGTCGCGCCCGGGGGCCGAGGTCTGGGCGGTGCGGGGGACGTTGCTCCACAGCATGGTCGGGAAGGCCGCCCACAGCTGGGTGATGGTCCGCAGCAGGTAGGAGCGGCGGCCGGCCGCGCTGACCAGCTCGTGGAAGCGCCGGTTGAGGCGGCGGTACTCGCCGAGCTCGGCCGGCATGGCGCAGGCCGACATCCGGGCGCAGAGCGAGCGCAGCTGCTCGAGCTCGTCGGCGGTGACGGCGGCGGCGGCGTGGCGGGCGGCGACGGACTCGACCGCGGCGCGGCAGGTGTAGAGGTCCTCGACGTCCTCGACCGAGAGCGTCACCACCCGGATGCCACGGTACGGGACGTGCTCCACCAGCCCCTCGGCGGCCAGCTGCTTGAGGGCCTCGCGCACCGGCGTCTGGCTGACGCCGTGCGCCGCCGCCAGGTGCTGCTGGCGCAGCCACTGTCCCGGCTGGAGGCGCCCCTCGAGGATGTCCGAGCGCAGGCGGTCGGCCACCCACTGGCGGAGCTGGCGGTGGCTGGCAGGATCGGGCTCGACGACCATCCGGGGTTTCCTACATTATGTATTCTACACCTGGGCGGGGAGCGCGTCGTCAAGAGCGAGCCGGGCAACGCGATCGTGCCCCTCGCTGCCGGCCGGAGGTGCTATCCTCGCCCGTGCGGCGGCCGGCGTCGCGGTCGCCGATGTCACGGTCACGGTCATGGGCATTCTCAAGCTCGACTTCGAGAGCGAGGTCCGCCTGGTGCGTCTGGTCGCCCACGGCGGCATGGGCTCGGTCTACCGGGCCGAGCAGCACGGCGCCGAGGGCTTCTTCAAGACGGTGGCGGTGAAGATGATTCGCCGGCGGCTGGCGCGGGACCCCGAGTTCGTGCGCCGGTTCATCGCCGAGGCCAAGCTGGTCGCCGACCTGGTGCACGAGAACATCGTCCAGGTGTACGGCCTCAACCAGTCGGCCGGCGAGCTGTTCATGGTCATGGAGTACGTCGACGGCGTGACCCTCGAGCAGGTCATCCGCCACTCGGTCGAGGAGCGGCAGCCGGTGCCGGTGGAGCTGGCGGCGCTCGTCGCGAGCCGGGCCTGCCGCGGCCTCGAGCACGCCCACCGCAAGCGCGGCGACGCCGGCGACGAGCTGGGCATCGTCCACCGCGACGTCTCGCCCAAGAACGTCCTGCTCAGCTTCGAGGGGGTGGTGAAGGTGACCGACTTCGGCATCGCCACCGCCCGCGACCTGGCCGGCGAGGCGGGGGGGGCGGTGCGCGGGCGCATCGAGTACGTGGCGCCGGAGCAGGCGCGGCGCGAGCCGGCCGACGGCCGTTCCGACCTCTACGCCCTCGGCGTCGTCACCTACGAGCTCCTGACGGGTGAGGTGCCGCACCGCGGGGCGGGCTCGCTCGAGCGCCTGCACCGCCTCGGCGTGTCCTACCCCAGGCCGGCCGCCAGCGTCCGCGCCGACCTCCCCGCGGAGCTGGCGGCGATCGTCGACCGGGCACTGCAGCCGGACCCGCAGCAGCGCTTCCAGAGCGCGCTGGAGATGGGCCTGGCGCTCGAGGGCTACCTCCACCGCCGCACCTTCGGCCCGTCGTCGCTGACCCTCGGCAGCTATCTCCGGGAGCGCTTCGCGCCGGCCCGGTGACGGCGCGCCCCGGGCGGCAGCGGTTTCCGTCCGGCCGGTCGGTGCCCCGCGGGCCGTCGCCCGGGGCGGGCGGGGGAGCTGACCGCTGACGGCTGACAGCCGCGGGCCGACCTCCCGCCGGCGACTGAGAAAGGAAGAGGCCCGCGCGGGTGCGCGGGCCTCGGTTGGAGCCGGTCCGACCGGCGGTCAGAACTCGACGCGGAAGCCGAGCTCGTAGCGGCGCGGCAGGGTGTAGCCGGTCACCTCGCCCCAGTCGTAGCTCGGGTGGAACTCCTCGGTCCAGTAGGCGCTGGGCTGCTCGTCGCCGAGCACGTTGTAGATGGCGGCCACGAGCTCGAGGTTGAGGCTCTTGACCCGGAAGCCCTTGGTGACTGACAGGTCGAGGTTGTAGTTCTCGTCGCCACGGCCGTTGCCGCGCGGCTCGAGGAAGAAGCCGGCCGACGACGAGCCCAGGCCGCCGGCGTACGAGTCGCGCTGGCAGTAGTCGTAGATGGCCGGGTCGTAGCCGGCCGCGGCCAGGCCCTCGCGACTGATGCGGGCGCAGGACGCCAGCACGTCGAGCGCCGGCTCGGACGACCAGTAGGCGTCGAAGCCGACCGTGAAGTCGAGGGGCAGCAGCCAGTAGCCGTTGAGCTTGACGCGGTGGCGGCGGTCGTCGGAGAGATAGCCGTAGAGCTGGAAGTAGTCGAGCGGGTAGTAGTCGTAGTACTCGGTGGCGTAGGAGCGGTTGGCCTGCGCCTCGGAGTTGCCCTTGGACTCGGCGTAGGTGTAGTTGGCCATGATGTGGAGGCCCTTGTAGCGGGTCTCGAACTGGGCGATGTAGCCGGTGTAGTCGCGGGTCATGCCGTCGACGTTGGCGAGGACGTAGCCGGTGCACGCGGCCGGGTCGGTCCAGGTGGACTCGTCGTCGAGGCTCGGCTGGGGCACGGTCGAGTCCCACACCCAGGTGTTGTTGCCGCAGACGTCCTCGATCAGGTCGTTGGTCTTCTTGTCGACGTACTCGATGGTGAGCGAGGTCTCGGACCACAGCTGCTGCTCGAAGGCGAGGGTGAGGCTCTCCATCCAGGCCGCCTCGAGGGTGCCGACGCCGAGGGTGTCGACGGTCTCGAACGGGTCGATGCCCGAGCCGGTGGTCAGGTACCAGTAGTGCTCGTTGCCGTTGGCGTCGACGGTGACGTACTCCTGGCCGTCGACGGCGCGGTTCTCGGCCAGCCACTCGCGGTTGCAGAAGACCGTGCCGGGGAAGCGGCAGTAGTACTCGTAGCCGGTGTAGGTCAGGCTGCCCTGGGAGCGGCCGTTGACGGTGTCGGCGAGGTTGACCGAGCCGGGGTGCATGAAGCGGCCCCAGTTGGCGCGGACCACGCTCTTGCCCTGGCCGAGGAAGTCCCAGGCGACGCCGAAGCGCGGCTGCAGCTCGTCGAAGTCGGCGATCTGCTCGCCGTCGACGTTGGTGTAGGTGGCGGTGTCGAGGCGCACGCCGGGCTTGACGGTCAGGGTCGGGAACGGCCGCCACGAGTCCTGCACGAAGTAGGTCCACAGGTCGGCGTCGGACTCGGTCATCTCCTCGCCGCCGGGCAGGCTGGCGGTCAGGTGGTAGTCGGTGTAGCCGTCGCCGTCGATGTCGTTCAGGCCGGTGGCGACGCCGTCGGGCGGCGGCGGGAAGGCGCCGACGTACTGGTAGACCTCGAAGTAGGCGCCGCCGACGTAGAAGTTGTTGCCGGTGAAGCCGAGCTTGCTGTACTCGATGCCGGCCTTGAGCTCGTGCGGGCCGAGCAGGTCGTCGACGAAGTAGCTGAGGGTGCCCTTGACCTGGTCGCGGTCGCGGTCGGAGAACTGGGCGTTCGAGTAGTTGACCATGTCGAGCACGGCGTCGAGGTCGGTCCAGCCCGGGGTCTCGAGGTCGCCCGAGGTCGGGAAGGAGTCGAGGTTCTGGCGGTTCATGCCGGCCTGCAGGGTCATCAGGAACGAGTCGGACAGGACCGAGTTCAGCTCGGCCTGGTAGATCGTGCCGCCCTGCTCCTGAGTGCGCCCCGCCTCCTCGGTCATGTAGCGGCTGGCGTTGGCGTAGGGGATCTTGGCCGGGTCGCCGGAGACCTTGAAGATGGCGCGGTGGGCGTCGCTCACCTGCCAGGTCAGCTTGCCGATCCAGTCGGTGCCGTCGAACTCGCGGGTGACCGGCGAGCCGAGCGGGGTCGACTTCGACAGGCTGTCGCCGACCGAGGCGAAGAACCACAGCTTGTCGCGCAGGATCGGGCCGCCGAGGGTGGCCGAGATCTCGCGCACCGAGGAGATGTTCTCGTCCGGGTCGTAGTGGTCGCCGGACTCGTAGAAGCTCTCGTCGCGGTAGCGGAGGTCGAGCGAGCCGGAGAAGCTGTTGCCGCCC
>CAYTJW010000564.1:0-4248 GCA_964438135.1 uncultured Thermoanaerobaculia bacterium | reverse complement strand
GCGGCGGTCGGCCGGCCGGGGCGCCGGCGCCGCCCCCTCGCCGTCCGGCGCGCCCGGCAGCCAGAAGCTGAAGGTGGCCCCCTGCCCGGGCGAGCTCTCGACCCAGATGCGGCCGCCGTGCAGGTCGACCAGCTTCTTGGCGATGGCGAGGCCGAGGCCGGTGCTCGACTCGCCGCCGGTGGGCCGGGCCGAGAGGCGGTGGAAGGTCCGGAACGCGGCCTCGAGGTCGGCCGCGGTCAGCCCCTGGCCGGTGTCGCGGACCCGGGTGACCACGCCGCCCTCGGCCGCCTCGCAGCTCACGGTCACGGCGCCGCCGCGGTGGGTGTACTTGATGGCGTTGGTGAGCAGGTTGTCGAGGACCTCGAGCAGCCGCGACCGGTCGGCGAGCACCGGTGGCAGCTCCGAGGGCAGGTCGACCTCGAGGCGGATCGCCTTCGCCTCGGCGAGCGGGGCGTAGACGCAGCCGACCTCGGCGAGGACCGCGTCGAGGCGCTCGGGCTCGAGGTGGAGGTCGACCCGGCCCGACTCGATGGCGGCGATGTCGAGCAGCTCGGCCACCAGGCGCTGCATGTGCTCGGCCGCCGCCACCACCCGCCGCAGGTGGGGGATGCCCCGCTCGGGCTGGAACGTGCCGCCCTCGAGCTGGCGGATGGTGATGTCGGTCCAGGCCGCGACCAGGCCCAGCGGCCCGCGCAGGTCGTGGGCGGCGATGCCGAGGAACTCGTTCTTGGTGTCGTTGAGGGCCGCGAGCTGGAGGTTGCGCTCCGCGAGCTGCGCCGTCCTCTCCTGGACCAGGGCCTCGAGGCGGCGGTTGCGGGCCTCGATCGAGCGCACGCGGAGGCGGTAGCCCGCCCAGGCGACGGCGAGGAGGAGCGTCGCCGCGGCGAGGCGGAACCAGGCGGTCGCCCAGAAGGGCGGCGTCACCGTCACCCGCAGCGACGCGCCGGTCGGGCTCCACACCCCGTCGCCGTTCGCGGCCGTGACCGTGAAGGTGTAGTCGCCCGGCGGGAGGCTGGCATAGGTGGCGCGGCGGTCGGGGGTGGGTGGCGACCAGTCTCGGTCGAGGCCGGAGAGCCGGTAGCGGTAGCGCACCCGGGACGGGGCGGTGAAGCTCGGCGCGGCGAAGTCGAACGAGACGTGGTTGCGGTCGTGGGGCAGGGTGATGCGCCCGGGCGCGCCGGCGTGCCCCTCGCGCCACTCGTCGCCGTAGGGCTGCCACGGCACCGGCTCGAGGAACAGGCGCAGTCCGGTCAGGTGGACGGGCGGCGGCACCAGGTTGGGCCGGTCGTGCTCGGGCCGGTAGCGGAACGCGCCGCGGATGGTGCCGAACCAGACCGTGCCGTGGCGGTCGACCGCGACCCCGTTCTGGTTGCACTCCACCCCGGCAAAGCCGTCCTCGCGGCCGTAGTGCCGCGGCGCCGTCCGCCCGGTTCGCCGGAACGCCTCCAGGTCGAGCCGGTCGACGCCGCGGTTGGTGGCGACCCACAGCGACTCGCCGGGCGGCCCCACCGCGAGGCCGAGCACGGCGGCGTCCGCGGGCCCCTCCGCCGGGTCCAGGCGGGAGATGGCCGGGCGCCCGCTCGCCCCGGTCTCGAGGTGGGAGATGCCCCCGCCGTAGGTGCCGACCCACAGCTCGCCCGCGCGGTCGAGGGCGAGCGAGGTGACCGAGCCGTGGCCGAGGCCGTCGGCCGTGCCCCACACCTCGAGCCGTCGGCCGTCGAAGCGAGCCAGCCCGCCGCCTTCGGTGCCGATCCAGGTGCGGCCGTGGCGGTCGTGGAGGACGACGTTGACGTAGTTGGTCGGCAGGCCGTCCCGCTGGGTCAGCGTGCGCGTCGTGCGCCCGTCGTAGCGGGCCGCGCCCTCCGAGGTGCCGAGCCAGAGCCCGCCGGATGAGTCCTCGCTCAGGTACCAGATGCCGCTCGGGCGCGGCCCGCCGGGCAGGGGGAAGGGGGCGACCCCGGCGCCGTCCGAGCGGCTCAGACCGCCCTTCACCGAGCCCAGCCAGATCGTGCCGCGGCGGTCCTCGAGCAGGGCCGTGACCTGGTCGCCGGCCAGACCGTCGCGGGTGGTGAACGTGACGAAGGAGCGGCCGTCCCAGCGGGACACGCCGCCGCCGTCGGTGCCGAACCACACCCGCCCCTGGCGGTCCTCGAGGATGGACCACACCCGGTCGCTGCCGAGGCCGTCGGCGGCGGTGTAGGCCTCGAACCGCCGCGACGCCAGCTGGCACAGGCCGCCGCCGCCGGTGCCGAGCCACAGGCTGCCCTCGCGGTCCTCGAGCATCGAGTAGACCGTGTCGCTGGCGAGCCCCTGGGCAACGCCGAGTCGCTGCACCGCGTGGCCGTCCCAGGCCAGAGCCCCCCGGTCCTCGGTGGCGAACCAGAGCGTGCCGTCGCGGCTCTCGAGGATGTCCACGACCCGGTCCCGGTCGAGCTCCGGCGAGAACGGCGCGCGGGCCAGCCTGGAGCCTTCGCGGCGCCAGACCCCGGCGCCGAGGGTGCCGACCCAGAGCGTGCCGGCTCGGTCCTCGAGCAGCGACACCACCCCGCCCTGGTCGCGCTCTCCGGGGGGCGCCATGCAGTCGCGCACCGCCCCGTCGAAGCGGCACAGGCCGCGGCTGGTCCCGACCCACAGCCCGCCGCCGCGTGCGGTCGCGAGGGCCAGGACCTGGTCGGTCGGCAGCCCGTCGGCGGCGGTCACGCAGCGGGCCGTGCCGCCGTCCTCGGTGCAGAGGCCGCCGTCGCGGGTGGCGAACCACATCCGCCCGCTCGCGTCCTCGGCCAGGTCGGTCACCGGCCCGGGCGGGAAGCCGGCGCGCAGGGTCTCGAACGAGCCGCCGGTGCGGCGGGTCACGCCCCCCTCGTAGTGGGCCAGCCACAGGCGGCTCGCGGAGTCCTCCGCGATCGCCATGACGATCTGGCTCCCCAGCCCGTCGGCGGCGGTGTAGGTGGTGAACGCGTGGCCGTCGAACCGAGCCAGCCCGCCGCCGACGGTGCCGGCCCAGATGAAGCCGTCCGAGCCCTGGGCGAGGGAGCGAACCTGCGACTGCGGCATGCCCTGCTCGACCGAGTAGACCCGGATGTCGTAGCGCTGGGCGCTGACCCGGCCCGGCAGCAGGGCCAGCAGGGCGAGCCCGAGAGCGACCGGGAGACCGCCCGGCCCCGCCCGCCGCGGGCGGTCGAACCTGAGGTCTGCGCGAGGCCCTGACATGGTCCTCCGCCCGCGACCCTCGTGCCCGGGTGCGCTGGCGCGGTGGTCGAGGATAGCACGGGGCCCGGCGGAGCCGGACGGCTCGCGGGCGCGGCTCAGAAGCGCAGGCTCAGCCCGGCGACCGCCGAGTGGAAGGTGGCGAAGGTGTAGACCTCGTCGTTGTCGGCGCCGCCGTCGAGCAGGCGGTAGCCGAGAAAGGCCGACGTCGAGCGGCCCAGAGCCAGCTCGCCGCGCACCGTGAGGTCGACGGCCCGCCCCTGCGGACCGGCCAGGCCGTCGAGGTCGGCGGCCAGGGCCAGGCGCTCGGCCACGCGGTAGCGAACGGCCCCGTAGAGCAGCGGCACCACCCCGAGGTCGGTCTTCTCCGCCTCGAGGCCGCTGCCGGCGAGGGCGATGCGGGCGTCGCGCACCTTCAGCGTCGCCCCGGCGGCGAACGACCAGCGGCCGCGCTCGGGCCAGCGGTAGAGGACGCCGGCGCGGTAGGAGTTGAACTCGTAGTCGACCGCGAGCGGCGCGCCGCCGGGGAAGGTCCGGCCCTCGAAGTCGACGTCCTCCGCCGGCACGACGGTGTCGTCGACCGCCAGGGGGGCGGCGAGGAAGCGCAGCGACCAGCGCGGGCCGAGGTCCCACAGGAGGGTGGCCCGACCGGTGGCGACCGGGCCCTGATCGGGCAGGCGGACGAGCGTGCCGGTGTCGCCCGGGACCGCGAAGTCGTTGCGGGCCTGCCAGGCCGCACCGAGCTCGAGGTCGAGGCGGACCTCGCCGGCGGTGCCGGCCGGGGCGGCCAGCAGGGTCGCGGCAACGACGAGGGTCAGGGAGAGGGCGCGCGGCGTGAGCATGGTGTCCTCCGCCCCGGACGGAACGCCGGCGGTGCCGTCCCGATTCCCCGGTTCCCGCCCCCTCGTCGCCTCAGGCCGTCGGGGCGCCGCAGGCCTGGCAGAAGCGGTCGCCGGGCTCGAGGCGTGAGCCGCAGCGGCGGCAGGTCGCCGCGCGGGCCTCGACGGGCAGGTCGAGCACGGTCCGGTCGAGGGCCCCGGC
>CAYTJW010000563.1:0-4258 GCA_964438135.1 uncultured Thermoanaerobaculia bacterium | reverse complement strand
GGGGCCGACGCGGTGGTGTTCAGCCCGGGCTACTTCGCGGACGGCGACGGCCGCGACTTCACCCCGCGCGACAGCGTCGCGGCCATGGCCGGGGCCTCGGCGGCGCCGGTCTACAGCTCCTTCACCACCCTCATCGGCACCGGCGTCGTCGGCGGCTACATGCCGAGCTTCGAGGACATGGGGCGGCTGGCCGGGGAGGCGGCGAACCAGCTCCTCGGCGGCCGGGGGACGGGCTCGCTCGTGCTGCCGGAGGTCGTGCCGCAGGCCCTGCACCTCGACTGGCGGCAGCTGCGCCGCTGGGGGGTCGACGAGCGCGAGGTCCCGGCCGGCGCGATCGTCCACTTCCGCACGCCGACCCTGGTCGAGGCGCACCGCACCGAGGTCGTCGTCGCGGCCGCCGTCGTCGCCCTCCAGGCGGGGCTGATCGGCGTGCTCCTGGTCGAGCGCCGGCGGCGCCGCCTGGCGGAGCAGGCGGCCGAGTCGCAGCAGCTGCAGCTGGCCCACGCCGCGCGGCTGGCCGTCGCCGGGGAGCTGACGGCGTCGATCGCGCACGAGATCAACCAGCCCCTGGGCGCGATCCTGAGCAACGCCGACGCGGGGGAGCTGATCCTCGCCTCGGGCGCAGACCGGCGGGAGGAGCTGCAGAGCATCCTCGCCGACATCCGGCGCGACGACCTGCGGGCCAGCGAGGTGATCCGTCGGCTGCGGGCGCTGCTTGCCCGGCAACCGGTCGAGCGGCGGCGCGTCGACCTCAACGAGCTCCTCCGCGACGCCGGGTCGGTGCTCGACGCCGAGGCGCGCCGGCGGCGCGTCGACCTCCGCCTCCGGCCGTCGTCGACCCCCCTGGCGACGGTCGCCGACCCGGTCCAGATCCAGCAGGTGCTGATCAACCTGGTGCTCAACGCCATGGACGCCGTGACCGACCAGCCCGAGGAGCGCCGCACGGTCGTGGTCTCGGTCGCGCCGTCCGCCGCCGGGTCGGTGGTCGAGGTGCGCGACAGCGGCCCGGGGATCGCGGCCGAGCACCTGCCGCAGCTGTTCGACCCGTTCTTCACCACCAAGCGGAGCGGCATGGGGCTGGGCCTGCCGATCGCGCGCACCGTGGTCCAAGCCCACGGCGGCCGCATCTGGGCTGCGAGCCCACCCGGTGCCGGGGCGGTGCTGCGGGTCGAGCTGCCGCTCGCGACGCCCGGACACGGCGACGCCCCGGAGGGGGCGTGAGCGCTAAACCCCTGGTCCACGTGGTCGACGACGACGACTCGATGCGCACGTCGCTGCTGCGGCTGCTGGCCGCGGCCGGCTACGAGGCCCGCGGCTACGCGTCGGCGGGCGAGCTGCTGCTCGCCCCGCTGCCCGACCGACCCGGTTGCGTGCTGCTCGACCTGCGCCTCCCCGGCGGCCCGTCCGGCCTCGAGTTGCAGGCCGCCCTCCGGCGCCAGGGCGTGGCGCTGCCGGTGGTGTTCCTCTCCGGCCACGGCGACGTGGCGTCGACGGTTGAGGCGATGAAGGCGGGCGCCGTGGACTTCCTGACCAAGCCGGTGGAGCGCGCGACCCTGCTCGGGGCGCTCGAGCGCGCCCTCGATCGCGACGCGCTCGGGCGCGTCGCCCGCTCCGAGCTGGCCGACCTCGAGGCCCGCTTCGCGTCCCTGAGCCCGCGCGAGCGCGAGGTCTTCGAGGGAGTCGTCGGCGGCAAGCTCAACAAGCAGATCGCGCGGGAGCTCGGCATCGCCGAGCGCACCGTCAAGCTCCATCGCGCCCAGGTCATGGCCAAGCTCGGCGTCGGCTCGGCGGCCGAGCTCGGGCGCCTGGCCGAGCGGCTGCGGCAGCTGACCGGGGGCTGACCGGCAGGCGGGTTTGCACCTTGGTGCAGGTCGCCTTGCCCGGAGGTGCGATTGCCCCCGTGCGCCCCGGCTCCGACAATGACGTGTCGGTTCCCGAGACCCGACCGGGGAGGTGCCACCGAGCGGCACCCGAGCGGGCCGACAGCGTGACGCGGACACCCGGGACGCGGGACAGAGCTGCGACATCGACCGAGAGGAGGAGAGCGTGAGACGACGACGCGTTCACCAGTGGCTGGTCGCCCCGTTGCTCGTGGGCCTCACCGTGGGCCTGGCGGGGACGGCGCAGGCGACCTACACCCACCCCACCAGCGGCGACCCGCCGACCCCCATGGACCTGGTCCAGATCGGCGGCTCTGCCAAGACCCTGACGGTCGGGATCCTCAACCTGACCCCGTACGCGGTGACCTTCGACAGCGCCAACAGCACCGTGCAGGGCAGCACGGACACCAACCGCAAGACCCACAAGAGCTTCATGTTCGCCCCGGTGGGCTGGCCGGCGAGCATTCCCGCGGTTGCCGGGAGCTGGTCTCAGGACAGCGAGGGGAACTGGGTGTTCGAGATCGCGCCCCAGACCACCACCCACCCCTACTACTTCGTCCTGACCTTCGACGACCAGGGGGGCTACGTCTCGAACGGCCGGATGACCTGGACCGTCGCCAACGTCTACAACGCCGCCCACGGTGCTCAGAAGAGCGTCCCGATGAGCCTGTGGGTGACCCGGAACAAGCCGAGCGACAAGCTGCGCAGCGAGGTCTTCGAGGTCGTCGCCGCCGCCGTCGTCGAGCTGATCGACCTCGTCGGCGTCGCCGTCGACCCCGAGAACCCGATCGCGTGGGTCGACCTCTTCGTCGCCACCAACGAGCTCAGGAAGGGGTCGACGGAGTTCGCGGAGGAGAACAGCGAGGAGACCGGCGGCGAGAAGATGTACGCGGCCGCCTACATGGTCCCCGAGAACGCCGAGTTTCCCACCACCCCGAACATCTGGACCACCTCGACCTCCGGCGAGCCAACGGACGGCGTCGACACCCAGTGGGGCTCCGCCACGGGGAACTACAGCTCCGAGATCGTGGTCACCACCCACCTGCTGCGCGGGGACGACATGGCCCCCGCCCCCGGCTGCTGCGGCTCCTCGCCGATGCTGGGCATCACCCTGTGGACCCCCGACCAGTACGCGGCCGCGACCGCGATGTCGGTGAGCTCCTCCCTGAAGAGGAACCCCGCCGGCCGCCAGATCAACTCCTACCTGCGAGCGGGCAAGAGGCGTGCCTTCTACCAGTTCTGCCGCCTGTACAACTCCCTCGACGAGGCCCAGAAGGCGGCCTACCGCTCGGCCCGGCTGTCCCTCCTCCACGGCAAGCAGCTGACCGACGGGGAGAAGGCCCTCCTCGAGGGGATCGCCGAGGCCCTGACGAACGGGAAGACCTCGCTCGAGGGAGGGGGAGCCCACGAACACACCCACGACCGCGCGCGGACCGGGCACGAGCGACCGGAGACACCGGTCCACGTGCCGGACAGGGGGTGAGGTCATGCGCAACCGAATCGCACGCACAGCGCTCGCGCTGACGCTGCTCGCCGCGGCGGCGGCCCCGGCGACGGCCGGTCAGAAACAGGCCGGCATCTGGATCTACAGCAGCGACGTCACCACCACCATCATCAACCTCACGAGCTACACGTTGAAGCTGTACGGCTCCTCCGTGGTGGAGCACGACGGGTGCTGCCCCGGCACCTGCGGCGACGTCGTGTTCGCCTACACGGGCTTGAAGGTCGGGCCGATGACGACCTGGCAGGAGGCGGTCGACGACGGCTGCAGCTCCGACCCGATCAGCTGGGCCGGCCAGGCCGCCTTCACCTTCTCGGGCGACTACCTCGCCGACTCGGGCTTCGACATCGAGATCGCCAACCAGGACCAGGCCGGCGACATCACCAGTGGCCGCAACGGGACCTGGTTCGCGCTCTCCCCCCGAAACGGGGTGGCGAACAGCTGGAAGCCGGCGAGCGCGACCCCGCACTGCGGGCGTTACCCGAACCCGGTCGACGACTACAAGATGCACAACGTCATGAACCTGATCAACGACAAGGTGATGATCACCCTCTACTCCCCCGACAACAAGAACCTCGTGATCGTCGCCCAGCAGTTCAACGCGAACCTCAACGGCTGGCACGACTGCGACGCGTACGGGTCCTACCGGCTCGACTTCGTGGACAACTCCGGCGACAGCGTGCCCGGGCAGTAGGCCAGGGCGCTCGCGAGCTCGACACCCCCGGCCGGCGACCCGGCCGGGGGTTCTTCGTCTTCAGTCGTAGCCCAGCGCCCGCAGCTGCTCCCGGGTTTCGGGGTCGACCGGCGGCGCGGCCGCGGCCGGCGGCAGGTCGCCCGGCGCGGGCCCGAGGAGCGCCCGCAAGGTTGCCGCCAGGGC
>CAYTJW010000562.1:0-4275 GCA_964438135.1 uncultured Thermoanaerobaculia bacterium | reverse complement strand
GCCGCCCGCCGGCGCCGACGCCGACAGGGGCTTCCGCACCCCGGGCGACGAGCTGCGGCCGCGCTGGGAGCCGGGCTACGAGCCGGCCGCGGCCATGGCCGCCTGGCCCGAGGGTAGCGAGGTGGCGAAGGCCGAGGTCGAGCACGGCCCGGACGGCCACGCCACGGTCGCCCTGCCGGCCCTCGCGGCCGGCGCCTACCGGCTGCTGTACGAGACCCGGGACGACTTCGGCGCCACCTGCACCGCCCGCCTCGACCTGGTGGTGGCCGGGGAGCGCCGCACGCCGCTCGCCCTGCCCTGCCTGCTCGGCCTCGAGCAGGCGGCGGTGCCGGTCGGCGGCACCGCCCGCCTGCTGGTCGACTCGGGCCTGCCCGACCAGGAGCTGGTGCTCGAGGTCCACCGCGACGGGGAGCTCACCGAGCGACGGGTGCTGCGCTCGGGCCGCGACCCGGAGCTCCTCGAGATCCCGGTCACGGCCGCGGACCGCGGCGGCTTCGGCGTGACCCTGACCGCGCTCGCGGACCACCAGCTGATGCGACAGAGCGCGGCGGTGCTGGTGCCGTGGGACGACCGCCGGCTGACCCTGGAGATGGGGACCTTCCGCGACCGCCTGCGGCCGGGGGGCCGCGAGACCTTCAGCCTGGTGGTGCGGGGCGAGGGTGGGGAGCCGGTCGAGGAGGGTGCGGCCGAGGTCCTGGCCTACATGTACGACCGCAGCCTCGACCTGTTCGCGCCGCACACGCCGCCGCAGCCGCTCGGCCTGTACCCGTACCGCGGCGGCGTCGGCTGGCTGCGCTCGACCCTCGGCCCGGCCGGCCAGGCGTGGTGGTCGAGCTCGGGCTTCGCCGAGGTGCCCGGTTACCCGACCCTGGTCGGTGACCAGCTCAAGACCCTGGACGGCTACGGCATCGGCGGCCCGGGCGGCCGCGGCGGGCCGTTCGGCCGCATGAAGATGATGGCGCGGATGGCGGCCCCGGGGGCGATGCCGCCGCCGGCGCCGGCCAGCATGGACGAGGAGGGGCTGGTGGCGTCCGCGCAGCTCCGCGAGGACTCGGCGCCCGCGCCGGAGGCGCAGGCCGCGGTCACGGCCGAGGCCGCCCCGGGGGCGGAGACCGTCGAGCTGCGCAGCGAGTTCGCCGAGACCGCCCTCTTCGCCCCCCACCTGGTGACCGCCGCCGACGGCTCGGTCTCCTTCGAGGTCGAGGTGCCGGACTCGGTCACCGAGTGGTCGCTGTGGCTGCACGCTCTGACCCGCGACCTGCGCTCAGGATCGCTCGAGCAGCGCACCCGCACGGTCAAGGACCTGATGGTGCGGCCCTACCTGCCGCGCTTCCTGCGCGAGGGCGACCGCGCCGAGCTCGAGGTGGCGGTCAACAACGCCGGCGAGGCGCCGCTCGAGGGCACGGTCGACCTCGACATCCTCGACGAGGACGGCGAGACCTCGCTGCTGTCCCTGTTCGGCCTCGACCCCGGCCGCGCCCACGGCGTGCCGTTCGCGGTCGAGCCGGGGAAGGGGACGACGGTCCGCTTCCCGCTCTCGACCCCGGCCCGCGTCGGCACGGTCGTGTTCCGGGTGGTGGCCCGCGCGGGCGGCCTGGCCGACGGCGAGCAGCGGCCGCTGCCGGTGCTGCCTTCCCGCATGCACCTCGCCCAGTCCCGCTTCGTCACCCTCCGCAACGCCGACCGCCGCGTCATGCGCTTCGAGGACCTCGCGAAGGGCGGCGACCCGACGCTGCTCAACGAGCAGATGGTCGTCACCGTCGATGCCCAGCTCTTCTACCAGGTGCTGGCGGCGCTCCCCTACCTCGTCAGCTACCCCTACGAGTGCACCGAGCAGACCCTCAACCGGTTCCTGTCCACCGGCATCGTCAGCTCGGTCTTCGACCGCTACCCGGCGGTGGCGGCAATGGCCAAGGAGATGTCGGCGCGGCAGACCATGCTCGAGGCGTGGGACGCGCCCGACCCCAACCGCAGCATGGCGCTCGAGGAGACGCCGTGGCTGTTCGAGGCGCGCGGCGGCGACAAGGAAATGGACGACCTGATCAACGTCCTCGACCCGCAGATCGCCAAGGCGGAACGGGAGGACGCCCTGGCCAAGCTGGAGAAGGCGCAGACCTCGCTCGGCGCCTTCCCGTGGTGGCCGGGCGGGCCGCCGTCGCCGTACATGACCCTGTACCTGCTGGCCGGCTTCTCCAAGGCGCTCGAGTTCGGGGTGGAGGTGCCGGACGACATGGTGGTTCGCGCCTGGGCGTACATGCACCGGCACTACCTCGACGAGCTGGTGCGGGAGATGATCGACGACGACTGCTGCTGGGAGATGGTCACCTTCCTCAACTTCGTGCTGTCGTCGTACCCCGACGAGTCGTGGACCGGCGGCGTCTTCACCGCCGACGAGCGGCAGCGCATGCTCGACTTCTCCTTCCGCCACTGGCAGCGGCACGCGCCCCTGTCCAAGTGCCAGCTGGCCCGCACCCTCGAGCGCTCGGGCCGCCACGCCGACGCCCTCCTGGTGCTCGAGAGCGTCATGGACTCGGCGAAGACGACCCAGGACGACGGCACCTTCTGGGCGCCCGAGGACCGCGCCTGGCTGTGGTACAACGACACCGTCGAGACCCACGCCATCGCCCTCCGCACGCTGTCCGAGCTCGAGCCCGCGGACGCCCGCCGGCACGGCCTGGTGCAGTGGCTGCTGGTCAACAAGAAGCTCAACCACTGGCAGTCGACCCGGGCCACGGCCGAGGTCATCTACTCGCTGGTCAACTACCTCCAGGCCGAGGGGGCGCTCGGCGTGCGCGAGGCGGTCGACGTCACCGTCGGCCGCGAGCACCGGCAGTTCGTGTTCGAGCCGGACCGCTTCACCGGCAAGGCCCAGCTGCTGGTGCCGGGCGAGCTCCTCGACCCCGCGACCATGAGCACGGTGGTGGTGGAGAAGCAGACCCCGGGCTTCGCCTTCGCCTCGGCCACCTGGCACTTCTCGACCGAGAAGCTGCCGGCCGAGGCGCGCGGCGACCTGTTCTCGGTCGAGCGGCGCTTCTTCAGGCGGGTCCAGCGCGGCGACGAGTGGGTGCTGGAGCCGCTCGCGGAGGGCGCCCGGCTCGAGGTCGGCGACCAGGTCGAGGTGCAGCTGTCCATCCGCGCCCGCCACGCCGCCGAGTACGTCCACCTGCGCGACCCGCGCGGCTCCGGCCTGGAGCCGGAGAAGCTCACCTCCGGCTACCGCTGGGACCTCGGCCTCGGCTTCTACGAGGAGGTTCGCGACAGCGGCGAGAACTTCTTCTTCGAGTGGCTGCCGGCCGGCGAGTACACCCTCAAGCACCGCCTGCGGGTGGCCATGGCCGGCACCTTCCGGGTCGCGCCCGCCACCCTGCAGTCGATGTACGCGCCGGAGTTCGCCGCCTACTCGAGCGGCGCCGTGCTCGCGGTCGGGGGGGACTGAGCGGGCGCCGCGCCGGCGCTCGCGCCCTGCCAGGACAGGGTCAGGCTGAGCCAGCGGCCGGGCAGGGGCACGCCGTGCAGCTCCGCGAGCTCGCGGTCGAAGGCGTTGCCGGCCTCGAGCGCGAGCGCCAGGCCGTGGCCGAGGGGCCGCGCCAGCCGGAGGTCGAGCGCCGCCCAGGAGCCGCCCTCCTGGGGCACGCGGAAGCGCCAGCCCCAGCCCAGCTCGAGCTGCCAGGGGAGGGTGGCCGCGCCGCTCCAGGTCGCCTCCAGCTCGGGGTGGGCGAGGGCGTAGGCGGACCGCTCCGGGTCGACGTCGACCTCGGACCCGAGCCAGGCCAGGCCGAGCCGCTGCCAGGCGAGGGCCCGCCAGGCGGGCAGGAGGAGCGCCGCCTCGAGGCCGGCGGTGTCGACCCGGCCGAGGTTGGTCGCGCGCCACACCCCGTCGTCAGCCAGGAGGTAGTCGACCAGGCGGTCCGAGCGGCGGCCGAAGAGGGTGACCGACCACGGGCCGCGCTCCAGGCCGAGGTCGGCCGTCCACCCCCGCTCCGGCTCCAGCTCGGGGTTGCCGACGGTCGAAGGCGAGTCGTAGTAGAGCTCGGTGAAGGAGGGGGCGCGGAAGCTCTCGCCGAGGTGGGCGGAGAGGCGAGCGCCGCCGCCGACCGCCCAGCCGGCGCCGCCGGCGACGGTGGTGACGCTGCCCCACGGCTCCTGCCGGTCCCAGCGCGCCTGCACGCCCCAGCTCGAGCGCGGGCGGCCCCGGCCGAGCTCGGCGAACAGGGCCGCTCGCGAGCGCGCGTGGTCGCCGAGGCTCGAGGACTCGACCCGGTCGCGGCTGACCTC
>CAYTJW010000561.1:0-4280 GCA_964438135.1 uncultured Thermoanaerobaculia bacterium | reverse complement strand
CGCGCCGGCGTTGACGCCCGGGGGCCGAGCGAGCGCGCGGCCGACCGCCGCCCGCCGACGCGAGGCCGATCAGGCAACGGGCCCGGGCCCACGCCGGCGCCGGGCCGGAGAGCGAGGGAGAGAATGGTCGAGCCACTGAATCGTGAGAACGGCGGCTGGGACATCGCCCGCTGCTGGCAGTCGGCCCTCGAGGAGACCGCTCGCGACTTCCACGGCACCCTGCCGCGGGCCTTCTGCGAGCGGGGCTACGAGCACGCCACCACCCGCTGGCTGCGCCTGCTCGAGGAGCAGTACGGCATCACCGTGCCCAAGGCGAGCACGGTCAAGGAGGCGCTCGAGAACTACATCGAGGTCTGCGTCCGCGCCGGCCTGTTCCGCGACGCCTCCCAGTTCGAGCTGTCCCAGGTCAACCCGCACCGCCTCGAGATCAAGGTGCTGGAGTGCCCCTACCGGCCGACCTGCGACAACCTCCTCAAGAGCGGGTTCACCATCCGCGACCTGACCTGCGCCCGCATCGGCTGCTTCCGCTCGGCGGCCGAGATCCTCGCCGGCATCCCGTGCAAGTACGAGCTGACCGGCTTCCGCCCCGACGGCACCTGCGAGGGGCACATCGAGCTCCGTTGAGAGGGGTGAGCCATGGCCGCCACAGCCCCGAGCGTCCATGACCTGATGGACCGCCTCCACCGCGACCCCGACTGGGAGGTCCGCCGCCAGGCGGCGCTCCGCCTCGCCCGGCACCGCGAGCCGCAGGTGTCGGAGGCCCTGGTCGGGGCCCTCGCCGACCGCGACCAGGATGTGCGCCACGCCGCCGTCCTGGCCCTCGGCCAGCTCGGCGACCCGAGCATCATCGACGTCCTGTGCCGGCCCAAGCTGCTCGAGGACCCGTCCTCGGACATCCGCTTCGCGACGGTGACGGCGGTCGGCCTGCTCGGCAGCCTCAAGGTCGCCAGCGTCCTGTCCAAGGCCCTCGACGACCCGGAGTGGGTGGTCCGCAACCAGGCCCTGCTGGCGATCTCGGACTTCATCCGCCGGCTGCCGTCGACCATCGACGGCGAGCAGATCAAGGGCCTGATCCGGCTCCTCGCCATCCCCGACGCCGAGGTCCGCAGCCAGGTGGTGGACGCCCTCGCCCGCCGCTCCACCCGCGGCCTCGACGAGATGGTCGAGGCGATGAAGCTCAAGAGCGAGGCGGTCCGGGCCGGCCTGGCCGAGGCCATGGGCCTGTCCAAGGACCCGCGCGCCGTGCCGCCGCTGGTCGACGCGACCCGCGACCCGGCCAGCGCGGTGCGGCGGGAGGCGGCGCGCGGCCTCGGCCGGCTCAGGGACGCCGACGCCGTCGAGGCCCTGATCATGGTCCTCGGCGACTCCGAGCAGTCCGCGGCACGGGCCGCGGCCGAGGCCCTGGTGGCGATCGGCAGCCCGGCCGTCGAGCCGCTGTGCGCGGTCCTCGAGCACCCGATCAGCAAGCTCCACCGCCGCCACGTCCTCCTCGCCCTGGGCGGGATCCGCGACCCGCGCGCCGTCCTGCCGCTGCTCAACAGCCTGTCGAGCACCTACTACGTGGTCCGCCAGGCGACCATCGCCGCCCTGTCCGCCTACGGCAACGGGATCGTCGACGACCTGGTGCCGATGGTCCAGGTCAGCGAGGTGCCGCTCGACGCCCTCATCCAGGAAGCCCTGCACCAGAACAACAAACGCCTCAAGCTGCGGGCCGTGCGCGCCCTCGGCGAGCTCAAGCACGCCGCCGCCATCCGACCGCTGCGGACGCTGATGAACAGCTCGGACCGGGTCCTGCAGGAGACCACCCAGGACGCCCTGTCCAGGATCGGTCTCGCGGCGTGGGCCCGCTACGGGGCGGTGGTCACCCTCGGCAACGTCGGCCACTGCCGGGCGGTGCCGGCCCTCATCCGGGCCCTCAAGGACCACGCCGAGTACGTGCGGCTCGAGGCGGCCAGGGCGCTGGCCAAGATCCCGGACCCGGCGTCCATCGCCCCCCTCATCGAGGTCCTCGCCGGCGACGAGGACGGCAGCGTGCGGCGCGAGGCCGCGGTCGCCCTGCGCGCCGTCGGCGGGCAGAGCCCGGTGGTGGCGCACGCCTTCCGCCAGGCCCTCTCCGACCCCTCGTGGGAGGTGCGGGCCGAGGCCGCCCGCGCCCTCGGCCGGGTCGACGACGAGGCCTCGGTCGAGCCCCTCCTCGCCGCCCTCGAGGACCGCTCGTACACCGTCCAGACCTCGGCCCAGCACGCCCTCGCCAACCTCGGCAACCTGGCGCTGCCGGCCCTGCTCCGCATCGCCGGCGGGCCCGACTCCCCCCGCCTCGGGCCGTCCCTGCACGTCCTCGGCGAGATCTTCGGCGACGCGGTCCGGCCCGAGGTCGAGGCCCTGGTCGACGCCCCGCAGGCAGAGCGCCGCGCCATCCTGGAGCGGCTGGCGAAGGGATAGGAGCGAGCCTTCAGCTGTCAGCGCTCAGCGATCAGCTCCCCCGCCCGCCCCAGCTCCGGGGCGGTTGGGGGAAGCTGACAGCTGACAGCTGCCCGCTGCCCGCTGCCCGGCCACGCTACAATACGCCCGTGCGGATCGGCATCGACTTCGGCACCACCCGGGTGGTGGTCGCGGCGGCGGACCGCGGCACCTACCCGGTCGTCACCTTCGACTCCGACGACGGCGAGGGCCGCGAGTGGCTGCCGTCGTTGCTCGTCGCCCGCCGCGGCGAGCTGCTGACCGGCCTGACCGCGGCCGCCGCCGCCCACGCAGCCGACGCGCGCCTGTGCCGCTCGCTCAAGCGCGAGCTGACCGCGGCCGGCCCCCGCGACCGCCTCCTCGACTGGCCGGTGCCCGAGCTCGCCGCCCGCTTCCTGACCGACCTCCACCAGGCGCTCCGCCACCGCTCCAACCTCCGCCTCGGCGCCGACGAGCCGCTCGAGGCGGCGGTGGCGGTGCCGGCCAACGCCACCGCCAACCAGCGCCTGCTCACCGCCGACGCCTTCCGGGACGCCGGGTTCCGGGTCGTGCGGATCATGGACGAGCCCAGCGCGGCCGGCCTCGAGTACGCCTGGCGGCGGCCCAAGGACGCCCAGGTGAAGAGCCGCCACGTCGCGGTCTACGACCTCGGCGGCGGCACCTTCGACGCCTCGGTCATCGCCATGAGCGACGCCCTGCACGAGGTCATCACGACCGAGGGCTTGCAGCGCCTCGGCGGCGACGACTTCGACGCCGTCCTCCTCGGCCTCGCCTGCGACCGCGCCGGCCTGGCGGAGCCCGCGCCGGGGCCGGGCCGCGACCGGTGGCTCGAGGTGTGCCGCGAGGAGAAGGAGCGCATGGGGCCGCACACCCGCCGCCTGAGCCTCGAGCTGGCCCCCGAGGGCCCCCCGGTCGAGGTCCCGGCGGCCGTCTTCGAGGAGGCCCTGCGGCCGCTCGTCGCCCGCACCCTCGAGGCCCTCGACCTCGCCCTCGGCCGGGTCGCCGACGCGATCGGCCGCGACGTCGAGCGCAACACGGTCGTCTACCAGGTCGGCGGCGCCTCCATGCTGGCCAGCGTCGGCCGGGCGCTCAAGGAACGGTTCGGCCGCCGGGTCTGGCGGTCGCCCTACCCGCACGCCTCGGTCGCCATCGGCCTGGCCATCGCCGCCGCCGAGGAGCTCGGGCCGGCGGTGGTCGGGCGCCTGACCCGCACCTTCGGCGTGTGGCGGGAGGGCGACGCCGGTCGCAACGCGGTCTTCGACCCGGTCTTCGGCAAGGACCTGCCCCTCCCCGCCCCGGGGGAGCCGCCGCTGCTCGCCTGCCGGCGCTACCGCGCCGCCCACAACGTCGCCCACTTCCGCTTCGTCGAGTGCAGCCGCCTGTCGCCCCACGGGGCGCCGGCCGGCGACGTGACGCCGTGGGCGGAGGTGCGCTTCCCGGTCGCACCCGAGCTGCGCGGTCAGGACCTCGACCGGCTGCAGGTCGTGCGCCTGCCGGCGGTCGGCGACGAGGTCGAGGAGCGCTACCGCTGCGACGCGGACGGGGTGGTCTCGGTCGAGATCGCCAACCTGAGCGCCGGCTACGGGGAGCGCTACGCCCTGCACGGGCGGGCGGGGTAGGGAAGCGGTCGGCTGGCAGCTGTCAGCGTTCAGCGGTCAGCTGTCAGCTCCCCCACCCGGCCGACGCGGAGAGACGGGACCGGCTCAGGGGAGGCGCCAGCGGCAGCGCCAGCGGCGGCGCGCCTCGGCCGCGGCGGCGGCGTCGACCGGGCCGAACGCGAGCAGGACGGCGTGCAGCCAGCTCGGGTCGCGGGCCAGGGC
>CAYTJW010000560.1:0-4280 GCA_964438135.1 uncultured Thermoanaerobaculia bacterium | reverse complement strand
GGGCATGGCGCCCATTGTCCCACGGCACCGCCGGCGCGAGCGCTCGAGCCCGGCTGATCGGGCTCGCCGCCGGGCACGAGGCGGGTCTGGAGACCCGCGGTCCGGGTGGCGACTGGCGCCGGGCCGGCGCCGGAATGGCCCGCGCCGCCGCCCTGGCTGGGGTGCACGACACCATGGTGGAGGCACGCCCGTCATGTTGTGGAGGCGGGCGTCCCGCCTGCCGGGCGGGTGCCGAGGCCGACACGGCGCTCCCGTTCACCCGGCAGCCGGGACGGCTGCCGCCACAACCGGACCCAACTGCCCGCAGGTCGTGGTGGCCGAGGTCTTGCAAGAGATCCTCCAGCGATACGTCGCCATCGACCGCCGCGACGCCATCCAGCCCGCGTTCAACGCCCTGCTCGGGGTGGTCGACGAGGTCTTCCCGGTCGAAGCCCTCGACGTCGAGGCGGCCAAGGACATCCTCCTCGGCCTGCCTCGCCTGTCCGCCCGCGACGCCGTCCACCTGGCGGTGGTGCGGCGGCAGGGGGTCGAGCGGATCCTGACCTTCGACACCGACTTCGACGGGCTCGCCGAGGTGAGCTGGGTCGGCGGGGCTGGGACCGGGCGGCGGATGGCCGGCCATCCCGTCGGGGTCAGGACTCCTCGCCGAGACCGAGCCAGGACCGGACGACCCGCTCGACGTCGGCGAGATCCCCGGCCGGCAGGCGCCCAAGCCGCCGCATGAGCTTCGGACGCGGCACCGTGACCAGGCTCTGACCGTCGAACACGCCGATGCGGAGGAACCGGACACTCGCCGCCGCCTCGAAGCGCGACCCCCTGGGCTGGGTCGCATGGGGGACGAGGGTCACCAGGGTCCGCTCCCCCTCGACCGGGGCGACGCTGAGGACGAGGCAGGGTCGCACCTTCGCCACCAACCCGAGGTCCGTCAGCCAGACCTCCCCTCGCCCGGGCTCAGGCATGAGCGCGCTCGTCCGTCTCGAGCTCCAGGAAGGCGCCATCCGCGAAGCCTGCGAGGTCGTCGTCCCGCAGTGCGGGATGTTCGGCCCTGGCTGACCACCGCAGGATCTCGGCGGCGACCCGGCGTTTCTCCTCCTCCGGCAGGGTGCGGAAGGAGTCGAGCAGGCTCTCTGCCGTGGCGCTCACGCCGGCTCCTCCGAGCCCATTGTCGCACGAGATCGGAGCTCGGGCGTTGGGGGCGCTGCCGAGGGCGGTCGCTGCCGGGGCCCGCCGACTCCATCGCCCCGCAAGCGGAGAGCCCGCTCGCCGCAGCACGCCGACGGCGAGGCACCCTCGTCTCGCGCAAGAGCTTGACTCATGCCGTGCAGTCACCCATACTCGAGGTATGAGCAAGAGACTCCAGGTCGTGCTGGACGAGGACGAGATGGAGCAGATCCAGCGACTCGCCGACGAGGAGCGGATGACGGTGTCCGAGTGGGTTCGGCAGAGCCTGCGGGCTGCCCGGCGCCAGCGCGGCAGCGGCGACCTGGGGCGCAAGCTGGAGGCCATTCGCCTCGCCGCCCGCCACTCCTTCCCTACGGCCGACGTCGGGCAGATGCTGGCCGAGGTCGAGCGCGGCTACCTCGGCGAGCCGGCGCCATGATCTTCGTCGACTCGAACGTGCCGATGTACCTGGTCGGCGCTCGCCACCGCCACAAGACCGACGCCGCCAGGCTCCTGGAGGACGCGGTCGCGGCCCGCGAGCGGCTCGTCACCAACGCGGAGGTCCTCCAGGAGATCCTCCACCGCTATGTGGCTCTCGACCGCCGGGATGCCATCCAGCCCGCGTTCGACGCCCTGCTCGGGGTGGTCGACGAGGTCTTCCCGGTCGAGGCCGTCGACGTCGAGGCGGCCAAGGACATCGTCCTCGGCCTGCCCCGGCTGTCTGCCCGCGATGCAATCCACGTGGCGGTGATGCGGCGGCAGGGGGTCGAGCGGATCCTGACCTTCGACACTGACTTCGACGGGCTCGCCGGGGTGAGCCGGGTCGGCGGGTAGCCCTGGCAGCGCCCCGCGGGGCGCCAACGGGGGCGCCTCCGCGCTCAGGCAGGCGCCATCCAGTCGAGGACCTCGAGTCCGTCGATGCGGGCGAGCTCCCTGGCGTTGGTGGTGGCCAGAGGCACGCCGAGGCCGACGGCGTGGGCGCCGATGAGCATGTCGAGCGAGCCGATCGAGCGACCCTGGCCCTCGAGACGGGCCCGCACCGGGCCGTAGGCCGCCGCCGCTCGCTCGTCGAACGGGGCGACCTCGAGGGCGAGCAGGAATCGCGCCAGCGCCTGCCGGTTCCTCGCCGCCTCGCGGCTCTTCGCCACGCCCAGCTCCAGCTCGGCCAGCGTGATGGCAGAGATCCCGACGGAACCGACCGGCCGGGCGAGCAGGCGCGCCAGCACGACCCCGGGCGATCGGCGGATCACAGAGATGCAGACGCAGGTGTCAAGCATCAGCTGCATCGCCCAACCCCTGCCGATGCTCGACCGCCGGTTGCTGCCGCTCGGTCATGAAGTCGTCCGAGAACCCCGCCAGGCTGTCGACCAGCACGTCCCACGTGGACGAGACCGGCAGCAGCACCACCGCGCTGCCGACCCGGTGCACCAGGACCTCGTCACCGTCGAATCGGAACTCGCGCGGCAGCCTCACCGCCTGGCTGCGGCCGTTGCGGAAGAGCTTGGCGGTTCGCATACCCACCTCCGGTATCGACCAAAGATATAGCTCACACGGCAGGGTGTCAAGCCGCCGAGCAGGCAGGGGCGCGAGCATCCGTAGGCCCCCCGAGCGGCGGTCCGCAGGCGGGAGACGCTGGCTTCGGCGAGGGAACGAGCGCTGCCGCGGCAGGGGTCGCGGAGAGCGACGACCTCGGGGTGGCGCCGCGTTGACAGCCGGTGGGGCGCGGGCTAGGCTCCGGTCGGCCCGGCCTCGCTCGAGGCCGGCGGGAGGTCGGACATGAGGCTCTCGTCCCGCGCTCTGCTGGTGACCGCGTCCCTCGCCCTGGCGCCGCTCGCCTGGCTCGCCGCCCAGGATCAGCCGACGACGCCGCCCACGACCCCGCAGCGCGAGGCGCAGGCGCCGGCGCGAGAGCCGAGGGAGGCGGGCGGGCGCTGGCTGGAGGAGGGGAAGTGGGAGCACCGGCCGACGCCGACCCCCTACCCGGTGATGAGCTGCGTCGAGGCGGTGGAGAAGCAGATCTGGGGGGCGGCGGTCGAGCCGTGCCGCCGCGAGCTGGCCGCCAAGCCCGACTCGCTCAAGCTGATCACCCTCTCCGCCCAGGCCGAGTTCGCCGAGGGCGACCCGTGGCGCTCGGCCGAGCTGTGGGAGCAGCTGCTGCAGCGCGAGGGCTGGAACGACCAGGCGGCCAGGGGCAAGGCCATGGCGCTGTGGCGGGCGGGCGAGCTCGCCGGCGCCGAGGACCTGCTGCGGGAGCGGGTGGCGCGCGCCTCGGCCCCGGCCATGCACGAGGACCTGGTCGACTTCCTGCTCGGCTTCGACCGCTTCGACGAGGCGACCGCGGCGGCCAAGGCCGGCCTGCTGGCCTTCCCCGGCCACTGCCGGTTCATCGAGGACCAGGGCCTGGCCGAGGCCGGGCTCAACCACGACGCCCGGGCCGCCGAGCTGATCGCCCAGGCCATCGCCGCCGGCTGCCCCCGCTACCGCTGGACCACCCGCGGCGTGCTGGCGAGCCGGGTCACCGAGCCGGCCTACCGGTCGCTGCTCAAGCCGGCCGAGCTGGTCGAGGGGCTCGACGCCCTGTCCGACGCCGAGTGCGTGCAGCGCTTCCGCCTCGTCCAGCCGGTCATGACCCCGGCGCTGGCGGGCGAGGTGACCGACCAGGTGCTCAACCGGCGCACGGCCGAGGTGCGGATGGCCGGCCTCGGGCTGCTGACCATGCTCGGGCCCGCCGCGGCCGAGTCGTTCAACCGCCTGCTCACCTCCGACGACTTCATCCTGCGCAAGCGCGTGCTGCGCGAGATCCGCGAGCAGCGCCACCCCGAGTTCATCCCCGTCCTCGAGGCCCACCTCCAGCGGGAGTCGCTGCCGCACAACCGGACCCTGACCCAGCTCGCGCTCGGCGAGCTGCTGCTGGACGGCGCCCGGGCCGCCGAGGGGCAACGGCTGCTCGAGGGCATCCCGGTCGACGACCCGCTCTACACGGTGGCCCGCCTGCGCCTGGCCGAGCGGGCCGAGAAGGCCGGCGACGACGCCGCCGCCAAGCGCCTGGTCGAGGAGGCGCGCGCCGCCGACCCGCAGGTCTACGTCGACCCGGCCCGCCTCGAGCGCCTCGGCCTGCC
>CAYTJW010000559.1:0-4283 GCA_964438135.1 uncultured Thermoanaerobaculia bacterium | reverse complement strand
GCAAGCCGCTCCTGCCACGATGCCGCGGCCGCGGTGACGACCGTGTCCCGCGCTGACGCCAGGGCCTGGGTGCGCAGCGCCTCGCCGCGGGCGAGCAGGGACAGGGCCGCCGGGGGAAGGTCGCGACGCGGGTGGAGCAGCAGCAGGAGCTCGGGCTGGACCGGCTCGACCGAGCCGCCGGCGGACTGACGGAGGGCGAGGAGGCCCGTCTCGAGCACATGGTCGGCGGCCAGGTCGGGGCTCGACGGGTCGACGGCGCGGCGGATGCACCAGGCGAGGAGGTGGAGCAGGTAGGGCTCGGTGGCGAACGGGTCCTCGAGCACCGACCCCCGCAGGGCGTGGGTCGCGAAGGCGCGGCGCACGGCCTGGTGCAGGGCGTCGAACACCGGCTCGCCGGGGTGGACCAGGAGGGCCTCGGGCGCGGCCGCGGGGTCGAACGTCAGCTGCGCCTCGGCGCCGCCGCCGCGCTCCTCGAGCACCGGCCAGAGGAAGTCGAGGGCGCCCGGACGCCGCTGACGCAGGGTGAACGCGGCCGCCAGGTCGCCCTCGACGGCGAAGCCGAGAGCGTCTCCGGCGTGCTCCGCGAAGCGTCGCAGGTAGCCGGGGAGGAGCCGGCGATAGGTCTCGCGCTCGATCTCGCCGTGCAGACGGGGCAGCTCGGGCCGCACGTCGCCGGGGGCGCCGTAGCAGCGGCGCTCGGCGTCGAGAGCGGCCTTCGCCCCGCGCGTCGTCAGGCGCCGGCCGAGGTCGGCAGCCGCGCTGGCTGCCCCCTCGTCGGTCAGGGCTCGGGCCATGTACTCGCGCAGCGAGATCCCCTCGAGCACCCGTCCGACCACGTCGAAGACCTTGTCGCTGCCCAGCTCCTTGCGGATGACGTCGAGCTTGTCGAGCAGGGTCTTCAGCACCCGGCCCTCGCGAGTGCCCGGCGCCACCAGGTTGACGATGAGCACCGGGTCGTGCCCCTGCCCGTAGCGGTGGATGCGGCCCATGCGCTGCTCGAGACGGGCCGGGTTCCAGGGCAAGTCGTAGTTCACCATTCGCCAGCAGAATTGGAGGTTGATTCCCTCGCCCGCGGCGTCCGTGGCGACCAGGATGAGCGCGCCCCCGTCGTCGGCGGGGCGCCGGAAGAACGCCACCTGCCGATCCCGTTCCTCGAAGTCCATGCCGCCGTGGACCGTCGCAACCTGCTCGGCGAAGCCGAGCCCACCCAGCCGCCGGACCAGGAAGTCGAGGGTGTCGCGGTGCTCGGTGAACACGATCAGCTTGGCGGCCGCGGCCTCGGGGTCCCGAACGACCCGACGCAGCTCCTCGAACTTGGAGTCGTGGCCGAGGGCGTCGACCGCGCGCGCCAGCTCGATCAGCTCCGCGACCTGCGCCCGCTCCACATCCAGGTCGGCGAGCGAGGTGGCGACCACCCCGCCGAGAGCCTGCTCCTCGGCGACCGCGCACAGCTCCACGCCGTTTACCGGCTCGTCGTCGTCAGCGGTGGTTGTTTCGAAGGGGTCGCGCAGCTCGCGGTCGAGGCGCAGCTGGCCGCGGATCAGGTCCTCCTCGTCGAGCCGACCGGAACGGATGTCGTCGATCAGTGCCTCGAGCCGGGCATGTCGCCGCTCGAGCGAGCGCAGCAGCGCCCAGGGCGAGCTGGCCAGGCGGCGCTGGAAGACGCCCATGGCCAGCCGGGCGGCGGCGCGGTTGAGGACCCGCGCCCGGTTGTAGGCGGTCTGGATGTAGCTCGACACGCGGTCGTAGAGCGTCTGCTCGCTGACCTCGCCCTGCGACAGCTCGTAGCCGAGGGTGGTGCTGCGCCGCTCCGGGTAGAGCGCGCGGCCGTCCAGCGCGACCATCTCTTCCTTGGTGCGGCGGATGAAGTGGCGCTCGCGAGCGGCCGCGGGCAGCTCGGCAAACGCCTCGGGCGTGGAGAGGACGTCGGGCTCGAGCAGCCGCCACAGGCAGAAGTACGGGTAGTCCTTGCCCATGTGCGGGGTGGCGGTGAGGAGGAGGAGGTGGCGGGCGTGCCAGCCGAGCGACCACTCCGCCGGCCGGGGACGCACCCCAGCCAGGGTCTCGGCGAGGCGGTAGCGCTCGGTCGGGCGGAAAGTGCCGTCCGGGTCCAGACGGGCCGAGAGCTTGTGGGCCTCGTCGAAGACCACCAGGTCGTAGGGCTCGACCTCGGGCTCCTGGAGCCTGCGGCGGGTGCCCTCGGACGCCAGGGTGTCGACACTGACGATGACGAGGTCGCCCGCGGCGTCGAGGAAGGGGTTGCGGCTGCGGGCGTCGGCGCCTCGGACCAGGGCGAAGCGGAGGCCGAAGAAGCGCTCCATCTCCCGCCGCCAGTTGCCGACCAGGCCCGCGGGGGGCACGACCAGTACCCGCCGTAGGAGTCGCCTCGAGAGCATCTCGCGGACGTAGAGGCCGGTCATCACAGTCTTGCCGGCGCCGGCGTCGTCGGCGAGCAGGAACCGCAGGGGGTGCTGGTGCAGCATGCGGTCGTAGACCGCCAGGCGCTGGTGCGGCAGCGGGTCGACGCGCGAGGTCTCGGTGGCGAAGGCCGGGTTGGCGAGGTGGCCGAGCGAGAGCCGCTCGGCCTCGACCACGAGCCGGGCGCCCTCGGCGTCGCCGAGGAAGTCGAGGGGCGGGATCCGAACGTCGAGCTCGTCGAGCTGCGGCGCCGGCGCCGGGACGCTCGCCTCGACCTCGAGGAAACGCGCCCAGGCCAGACGGGTGGGCCGGTTCTGGCGGTTCTCCCAGCGGTTGACCGTGGCGTACGACACCCCGAGGCGTGCCGCCAGCTCGGCCTGGGTGAGGCCGAGAGCGTCGCGGCAGGCGCGGATGCGACGGGAGTGGTCTGCCGGCACCCGCGCGCCGGTCCCGTCGTGCACGAGCGGCGTAGCACGTCTCTTCATATGGCTATCATACACCATCGCGTGCCTGACGTCGCGTGAAGTAACACATGTTACTTCGCGAACGCACCGCGTTTCCGCCGGAGCGACGCCCGCAGCTCGGCCGGACAGAGAGGCGCCAGGACGGCAGAGCACCCTCGGGCGCAGCACGGATTGCGCCCGACGCCGGGGCGCTGTCACAGTGGTCGAGCCGAACGCGACGAGGACGGTCGCGCCGCCGCCTTCGACCGGGTCCTCGCCTCGGACCCCGACGACCGCGCCGCCGCCCGCTACCGCGACCGCGCCCTCGACCTGGCGACGACCGGAGTCCCCGACGGCTGGACCGGGGTCGAGGCGATGGAGAGCAAGTAGGGCGCCGACCTTCACTGGCTCGGCGCTGCCCGGCCCGCGCGCCCCCGTGTTAGTATGATTTCTGGGAGAACGAAGTATGAGCACGGCCCGGATCGCCGCGAGCTTGCCGGAAGCTCAGTACCGAGACCTGGAGCGGGTCCGCAAGCGGCTGCGGCTGAACCGGAGCGAGGCGGTCCAGCAGGCGCTCGCGCTGTGGCTCTCGTCACGGCGGCGGAACGCCCTGGTGACGCAGTACCTGGCCGGCTACCAGGCCACGCCGGAGGACGACGCGGACGGCGCGGCCGCCGCCCGGGCCTGGGCCACCGGTCTGACCGCCGAGGAGTGGTGATGCGGCGCGGCGACGTGTGCTGGGTGGACTTCCCCGACCCCGTCGGCCGGCGACCGGCGGTCCTCGTCTCCCGCCCCGAGGCCTACGCGGTGCGGGCGCGCCTGATCGTGGTGCCGCTCACGCGGACGGTGCGGGGCATCCCGACCGAGGTCCGTCTCGGCCCGGCCGACGGTCTGCCGAGGCCCGGCGTGGCCAACGCCGACGAGGTCGTGACGGTCCCCAGGACGCTCGTCGGCGCGCGCATCGCGTCGCTCGTCCCCGAGCGCGTCGAGGAGCTCGACGACGCGCTCCGCTTCGCTCTCGGCCTGGACCAGAGCCCGCCGCCGGCACGTTGACGGGGAGCTGTCCGCACGCACGAGGAAAGGGAGAGAGAAGGTGCCGCGGAAAGGCGCCGCGCTCGCACATCCGGTCTTTCGGAGCTGTTGACTGCCGCGCCCGTACGGGTTTGCTCCCTCGCCGGCAGCCCTGGCGCGCAGCCGCTTGGCGTCGGGGCGGACGACGACGCTCTCGACCACCTCCCGGACGGGATGGTGCCCGTCACGCCATCCCGCCATTGCCAGTTCGGCAGGCGCCACGCCGCGGATCCGCCACCGGGCTGGTCGACTCCCGGCGGGGCCCGGTGGAGGCCTTCGTCGTGGCCGCCGGCCAGTCCGGATCGGCGTCGGCCTGCACACCGGCCGGCTCATGCTCGGCGTCATCGGCGA
>CAYTJW010000558.1:0-4291 GCA_964438135.1 uncultured Thermoanaerobaculia bacterium | reverse complement strand
GCCGGCGCGGCGGCCCGCCGCCAGGCCCCCGGCAGCAGCGCCAACACCGCCAGGGTCGCCACCACCGCGGTCGTGGGGACGGTCTCGACCGGCCGCCAGGCCGACCACAGGGCCAGGGCGAGGAGGGCGTGGGCCGCCTGCACCGTCCGAGGGTAGCAAAGAAAACGGGGACGCCGAGGCGTCCCCGTCCGGTTGTGAGCTGCGCTCGCGATCAGTCGGCCTGGACGCCCTCGGGCCACGCCGTGAACACGCCGCTCGAGTACACGATGTCGTGGTCGAAGTCGGTGGTCACGCCGACCGGGCCGTTGTTCTGGCCGTCACGGGCGTACGACTCGATGGTGTAGGCCTGGCCGCTCCCGTCGACGACGATGTCCCAAGCCCGCCGCCAACCGTCGTTGGCCGGCATCGCCTTCAGGTAGGTGGGCGAGATATGGGCGGCGAGGGTGGTCTCGTCAGTGCCCTTCGGGTAGAAGCTGTTGTCCACCGCGTAGGCCTCGATAGCGGTCGCAATGGTCCGCATGTCGGCCATGGTCCTCTTCTGCCGGCCACGGTTGATGGCGTTCAGAAGGTTGGGGATCGCGATCGCGGCAATGATGCCGATGATCGCCACCACGATCAGCAGCTCGATCAGGGTGAAGCCTCGCTCTCTCCGCATCACATCCTCCTTTCGTCTCCCCCACGCGGGAAGCAAGTCCCGTGCCCACTTCGCCGGCCGGCCCGGAGACGGGGGTAACGCACCACGTCACTCACCGCTGCGGGCGGTGACCCGGAGCGTCATCGCCGCCCCCATCTCCACCCGGCGGTCCCGCCAGCAGCCACTCCGGCCCGGAACCGAGCCAGCGGTGCGGCGGCGCCCACACCCCCGGGTAGGGGGCGCCGGCCGCGACCCTGACCCGCGCCGCCTGGCACCAGTAGTCATAGGCGAGGCCGCCGAGGGCGTGCACCGCCACGTCGATCAGGTAGTCCCCCGGGGCCAGCTGCAGCGACTCGTAGACGCAGCTGACCTCGCCCGAACGCTCGAGCCGCACGGCCCTGACCCCGTCCATGGCGGTGTTGTGGCCGGCCGCCAGGACGCCGGCCGCCGAGTGCCAGGCAATGCCGAAGACGAAGTCCTCGACCGGCCGGACGACCCGGAAGCGGACGGTGACCGCGCAGTCCGCGCCGGAGGCCACCACCTGCCGGGCCACGCCCCCGGAGGTCACCTCCACCGACTCGATCCGGACGTCGCCGTTGCCCCACCGGCGCCCCTCCTCCTGCACCTCGACCGCTGCCCGGCGACTGGCGCCGTCCTCCTCCCGGGCCGCCACGTCGGCGCAGTAGCGCGCCACCACGGCGTCGGCCGAGCCGACCGCGGCGACCCTGCCGCCGCGCAGGTAGAGGGCGCGGTGGGCGAACGACCGCACCAGGTCGAGGTCGTGGGAGACCAGCAACATGGTCACGCCCTGGCGCTGCATCCGCGCCAGGTGGGCGAGGCAGCGGCGGGCGAAGGAAGCGTCGCCCACGGCCAGGATCTCGTCGATCAGCAGGACCTCCGGCTCCACCGCCACCGCCACGGCGAAGGCCAGGCGGAGGTACATGCCCGAGGAGTAGTACTTGACCGGCTGGTCGAGGAAGTCGCCGATCTCGGCGAAGGCGGCGATGGCCGCCATGCGGCGCTCGATCGCCGGCCGCGACAGCCCGAGCAGCATGCCGTTGATGACCACGTTCTCGCGGCCGCTGATCTCGGGGTGGAAGCCGGCGCCGAGCTCGATCAGAGCCGTCACCCGGCCGACCACCTCGACCGTGCCGGAGCTGGGCTGGAGGATGCCGCCCACCAGCTTGAGCAGAGTCGACTTGCCGGAGCCGTTGGGCCCGATCACGGCCACCGCCTCGCCCGCCCCGACCTCGAGGTCGACCCCCTCGAGGGCCACGAACTCGTCCCTCGTCACCCCGTTTCGCGGTCGCCGGCGCTGGAACAGCGCCCCTTTGAGCGTCTGCAGGCGGCCGAGGCGGGAGTAGCGGCGGTAGACCTTGCCGACCCCCGCGAGACGGATGCGGGCGCTCACACCGCCTCCACGACGGTGTCCCGCAGACGGCGAAAGGCCCAGCACCCCAGGGCCCACGCCAACACCCCGACCGCCAGGGCCTCCAGCCAGCGCGGCCAGGGCGCCACCCGCCCGGCGAAGACCGCGTCGCGGTACACCTCGACCACGCTCGCCAGCGGGTTCAACCGCAGCAGGCGGTGGAGCGGCCCCGGCAGGTCGAGGCCGTCCAGGCTGTAGATGATCGGCGACGAGAAGAACGCCAGGTTGAGGAGGTGCCCGAGGAGGTCGCGCAGGTCGCGGAAGTGGACCGCCACCGATGCCACGGCCAGCGCCATGCCGCCGGCGAGCAGCAGCCACGGCAGCAGGGCCAGCGGCAGCAGCACCACCGTCCACGGGAAGGGGTGCCAGCCGGCGGCGGCCGAGACGGCGAGCGCCGCCACCAGCACCGGCAGGGCGAGCAGGTGGTGGACCAGGTGAGACACGACCGTCACCGCCGGGAAGATCTCGGGCGGGCACATCACCTTGGCCAGGAGCGGTCCGTTGTCGACCAGGCTGACCGCAGCGTCGAGCACGGCGCCGGAGAAGAACAGCCATGGCAGCAGGCCGGTGAAGAGGAACAGCGGGTAGGGCTGGCCGCCGGGGAAGCGGGGGGCGAAGATGGACGTGAAGACCACCGCGTACACGGCCAGCATCAGCAGCGGGTTGAGCAAGGACCAGAGGTAGCCGAGCAGGGAGGAGCGGTAGCGGGCCTCCAGCTCGCGCCGCACCAGCACCCCCACCAGGGCGCGGTAGCGCCACAGCAACCGGATCACCGTCACGGCACGAGACTAGCGGGTTTTCTCTGGCCGGTCGAGCGGTGGCGCCCTCAGCTGGGCGGAGCGGTGGGCTCGAGCATGCTGGTGGCGGCGCCGCGGATGATGTCCGTGACGTAGCGCTGGTAGTTCACCACCTGCCCGTCGACGATGATCGCCATGGTCGGGTAGTGCTGCACGTCGCCGTAGTCGTTGAAGCTGATCGGGCCGGTGACACCGGGAAAGCCGGAGATCTCGAAGTGCAGCACCTGCTTGAGCTCGGTCGTCTCGACCGGCCGGGCGAGGCTCATCGCCCTGAGCGCCAGCCGCATGGCGTCGTACCCGTGCGCCGCCTGCACGTCCGGGGCCCGCTGGTAGGTGCGCATGTAGCGCTGGACGAAGCTGGCCACCGGCTCCTTGTCCGAGGTCCGGTCGAACGGGGGCAGCGGGAACATGACCATCTCGGCCAGCGCCCCGGCTCGCTGCACCACCGCGCTGTTGTCGAAGGCCGAGGTGGTGACCACGGCCCCGCCGTAGCCCGCGACCTTCAGGTGCTGGAGAACGCCGACGATCTCGTCGGCGTAGCCGATGACGTAGACCGCCGAGGGCCGCAGCCGCTCCAGCGACGAGGTCGACTCCGCCTGCCAGCCGGAAGCGGAGAGCTCGACCCGGCCGACCACCTTGCCGCCCAGCCGCTCGTACTGGTTGCGGAACTCGGGCTCGACGCCGCGGGTGTACTCGGTGTTCCCGGTGTAGAGCAGGACCGACGGCTTCTTGATCTTGTCGTAGAGGAACTTGCCGGCCGTGCTGCCCTCCAGCTCGTCGGACGGGTAGATGCGGAAGAAGAGCCCGTCCCCTTCCCTGGTCAGGCTCGGCTGCGACGCGGACGGCGACAGGCACACGGCCTTGAGGTCCGCGAGCACCGGCAGCAGCGCCCTCGCCTCGCCGCTGGTGGCGCCGCCGATGACGAGCTGCGCCTTCCGCTCCTTCACCAGCCGGCGGAGCTCGGTGGCCGCCCGCTGGGGGTCGGAGCCGGTGTCGGCCCACACCACCTCGAGGTCGGCCGGGAGCGTCTCGTCGCGCAGGGTGCCCTGGCGCACGTCGGTCAGCGCCAGGCGGATGCCGCTGTCGATCGACTCCCCGTACACGCTCGCCGAGCCCGTTGTGGGGAGGAGAACGCCGATCACGGGCTTGCTGCCGCAGCCCGCCAGCGTCAAGGCCAGAACCACGATCACGCCGATCCCGCCGCCTCGCCGCGCCATCCGTGCACCTCCACCGAAACCACCCCCAGAGTAGCACACGCCCGGCCGGTCCGCGGGCGAGCTCAAGGGGTGCGGCGGCCGGCTGCCAGCAGCGCCTGGTAGGCCTGCCGCCGGCTCAGGCCCAGCCGCTGGGCGGCCAGTCGCAATGCCTGCCGGCGGTCGGCCCCGGCCGCGCGGGCGCGCGCCACCTCGGCGACCACCGCCGCCGGGTCGG
>CAYTJW010000557.1:0-4304 GCA_964438135.1 uncultured Thermoanaerobaculia bacterium | reverse complement strand
GGTGTCGGAGCCCGGCACGGTGCGGGTCGACGTCGTCGACCTGCGCAACCGGGTGGTGCGGTCCGAGGCGAGCGAGCACCCCGCGGCCGGCCCCCAGCGCTGGGTCTGGGACACCCGCGACGCCGCCGGCCGCGCCTGCCGCGGGCTGCACTTCGTCACCGTCGCGTCGGCGTTCGGCGCCACCCAGCGGCAGCCGATCCACCTCGAGGGGGAGGCGGCCGCCGCCGCGCCCCCCGCCGCTTCAGCCCCGGAGTCGAGCCGATGAAGCTGCTGCTGCTGCACGTGCCCAAGCGCAACCAGGTGTGGGCGGGGGTGCCCAACGTCTTCAACGACCGCTTCGCCTACCTCTTCCCGCCGCTGGCGGTGATGTACCTGTCGTCCTACCTCAAGCAGCGCAGCCGCCACCAGGTGAGCGTGCTCGACGCGGTGGTCGAGGACCTCGACTACCCCGAGGTCGGGCGGCGGGCGGCCGAGCTGGCGCCGGACGTGGTCGGCGTCTCCGCCACCTCGTCCCACTCCCTGGTCGACGTCCGCCGGTCGATCGAGGCGGTGCGCGCCGCCCGGCCGGGGGCGTTCGTGGTGCTCGGCGGCGCCCACGTCAACTCCTTCCCGGAGCTGGCCGTGCGCCTGCCGGGCGTGGACGCGGCCATCCAGGGTGACGGCGAGGAGCCGCTGCGGCTGCTGCTCGACACCCTCGAGGGCGGCGGCGACCTGCGCCAGGTGCCCGGCATCGTCCTGCTCGAGGGCGACGGCACGGTCTTCCGCGGCGCCCCCGCCCACCCGGTCGAGGACCTCGACACGCTGCCCTTCCCGGACCGCGAGGCGTGCCCGCCGCGGCGGTACTACACCCCCGGCATGCGCGGCTTCCGCACCACCACCATGATGTCGAGCCGCGGCTGCCCCAACCGGTGCGTGTTCTGCAACGTGCCGACCCGCTACCGCTCGCGCAGCCCCGAGAACGTGGTCGACGAGATCGAGGAGTGCGTCCGCCGCTACCGCATCCAGGACATCCACTTCGTCGACGACCTGTTCAACGTCAGCGAGCAGCGGGTGATGGAGATCTCGGAGCTGATCCTCGAGCGCGGCCTCAAGGTGTGGTGGGGCTACAAGGCGAGCGTCCGCCACACCAGCCGGGAGATGGTCCGGCTGGCCCGCCGCGCCGGCTGCTACCGCATGCACTACGGGGTCGAGACCTTCACCGAGGAGGGCCTCAAGGCGCTCAACAAGCGGGCCACGGTGGCGGAGATCGAGGAGGTCTTCCGGATGACCCGGGAGGAGAGGGTCAAGCCGATCGCCTACATGATCATCGGCTGCCCGCACGAGCGGACCGCCGAGCAGATCCTCGATGTGATCCCGTTCATGCACCGGCTCGCCCCCAGCTACGTGGTCTACTCGCTCTTCACGCCCTACCCGGACGCGCCGATCTTCCGCCAGGGGGTGGAAAAGGGCCTGTGGCCGGCCGACTGCTGGGAGCGTTTCATGCTCGACCCGACGCCGGGCCACGACCTGCCCACCGCCTGGGAGGAGCACCTCGACAAGGCCGAGCTGCTGCGGGTCTTCAAGGCGGTCAACAACCGCTTCTACTTCCACCCGCGGACGCTGCTGCGGACCTTCGCCTCGCTCCGCACCGCAGCCGAGCTGCGCCACGTCCTGCTCGGCGGCTACCAGCTGCTGCGGATGTGGATGCTGCGGGCGGGGAGCGGGAAAATCTGACCGCCAGCGGTCAGGGCTGGGCGGTCGACTCCCCCGCCCGCCCACCGGGGAACGGGGGAACCCGGTAGAGCAGCACGTCGTCCGCGGCGAAGGCCTCAGGCGGCCCCAGGGCGCGCTCGAGCCAGGCCTCGACGTCGCGACCCTCGAATCGCCCCCGCGGCGACCCCAGGCTGGGCTCGTGCCCGCCGTCGCGCTCCGCCCAGAGCCGGTAGCCGTCGCGGTGGACCACCACCCGGTCGACGCCGGCCGCCTGCAGGCTGCGGACGAAACGGCGCACTGCGGCGGGCGTGGCGTCCGGCGGCGGGATCGGCACGACCGGCTCGTGCCAGCCGAGCGGGTTCGCGACCGCCGTGCCGCAGGCCACCGCCTGGTAGAGGACCTCGTGCGGCCCCGCCGCGAGGTAGGGGAGGTGGAGCACGGCGCCGCGGCCGGGCCGAGGGGTCGCCGCGCACCAGGCCGGGGTCGCGACCTCCTCGACCACGAGGCGGTTGAGCTCCGGCAGCAGCAGGCGCGGCTCGACCACCATCAACAGGCCCGCGACCAGGGGCAGGGCGGGCGCGACCCGGGCCAGCCGGGGTCGGCGCCCGGCCCACTCCTGGAGCCAGGCGAGGCCCTCGCCGCCGGCCAGGAGCAGGGTCACGAGCAACCACGGGTAGAGCCGGATCGGGAAGCGCAACACCTGGCCGAACGGCAGCTTCGCCAGCAGCAGGAACGGCATCGGCACCGGCCGGCCGGCCACCGTCACCAGCTCGCCGGAGCGGGTCAGGTAGGGGCCGACCATGACCACCGCCAGGAGGGCGGCGAAGGCGAGCAGGACGGCGGCGCCGCGGCGGCGGCCGACGACCGCCGCCACCGCCAGCGCGAACGGCACCAGCGGCAGCCCGAGGGGCAGCGTCTCCACCAGGGCCTGGTGGGGCTTGCCGGGGAAGGTGCCGAGGTAGGGGTGCCAGCGCAGCGGGTGGAAGGGGTCGAGGAAGCCCCCCTCGCCGTGGAACTCCTGCGGCGAGAGGTGCAGGCGGTCGACGAGGAGGAAGTCGTCCCGCCCGGTCGCCCACACCAGGGCCAGGGCCGGCACCAGGGTCAGGAGGGCCAGGCCGACCGGGGCGAGCAGGCGGCGGGAAACCTCCCCCCGGGCCAGGGCGGCACCGAGGAGGGCGAGCCCGAGCGCCAGGTCGAAGACCGCGCACGGCGGGTAGACCAGCAGGCCGAGGACCAGGCAGGCACCGGCGGCGAGGGCGTCGCGGCGGCGGTGGTGGGCGAGCAGGCGGAGGAAGAACAGGGCGAAGAGGGGGATCGGGAAGAGCACGATCTTCTGCACGAAGCCCTGGTCGAGCTTGAGGAGGACGAACGGGCCGAAGGCGAGCAGGAGGGCGCCGGCGAGGGCGTAGGCCGAGCTCCGGAACCGGTCCCACAGCAGCCACCAGGCGCTCAGGGCATTGAGGAGCAGGATCAGCAGCACCGCCAGGTTGTGGGCCGGCAGCAGGTCGAACGGCAGCATCAGCGCGACGTACAGCGCCAGGTGGAGCGAGAACGCCACCTTGGCCCGGAGGTCCTGGCCGGCGGGGTGGCAGAGGAAGGGCGTCCACAGGTGGTCGAGGTAGCCCTCCCGCATCTGCTGCTGGAGGTTCCACTGGAAGAACAGGTCGCCCTGCAGCCCGGGGTGCTCGACGTGGCCCGGAACGTGGCTCCCGAGGCGCGCCGGCAGCGGCCAGGTGAGGGCCGCCGTGGCCAGTGCCAGGACGGCGGCGGCGAGGAGGGCCGCGCGGCGGGTCGAGGGGTCGGGGCGCACCCGCTAGACCTCGGCGGCCGCCGCCCGCACGGCGGTCGCGACGCGGTCGAGATGGCGGGGCCCGAGCTGCGGGTAGACCGGCAGGTGGAGGATCTCCCGAGCCGCCCGCGCGGCGTGCGGGCACTCGCCGCCGTCGCCTCGGAACAGCGGCAGCGACGAGCAGTCGGCCATGAAGCCGAGGTCGGTGTCGACGCCGCGGTCGCGCAGGGCGCGGGCCAGCGCCTCGCGGTCGGGGTGGAGGACCGGGAAGCTCATGAACACGCAGCCCTCGCGCAGGGGCGGCAGGGTCGGCCGGGCGAGGCCGGCGAGGCGGGAGCGCAGGTACCAACCGTTGCGGATGCGGGCGCGGTTGAGGGCCTCGACCCGCCCGAGCTGCGCCAGGCCGACCGCCGCCATGGCGGCCGAGGGCCGCCGCGCCCGCTCGAGGTCGCGGATCTCCCCCGGCGGCTCGTCCATGACCCGGTGCACGAGGTCGACGCCGCGTCGCTCGAGGTGGCGCAGCACCGGCAGGAGGGCGAGGCTGAACGGCAGCGGGTGGGTGGCGAGGCCGAGGGCGGCCGCCTTGACCGCCAGCGCCAGCGTGGCGAGTGGGCGCACCCGGCCGTGTCGCGCCGCCAGGGCTCGCACCCGCCGCGCCAGCTCCTCGTCGCGGCAGGCCACGGCGCCGCCGCCGAGCAGGGTCAGGTTCTTGGTCGGGCCGAGGCTGAAGATCGCACCCCGGCCGACGGTGCCGACCGGCCGCCCGCCGAACGAGGCGCCGATGCCCTGGGCGCAGTCCTCGACCAGGGTCAGGCCGCGGTCC
>CAYTJW010000556.1:0-4304 GCA_964438135.1 uncultured Thermoanaerobaculia bacterium | reverse complement strand
CGAGGCGGCCGAGGAGGTGGGGGAACGCGGGCGCCGTCAGGGACTCATGGAAGCGGCCGCCACGCAGCACGACCGCGACCCAGCCACCCGACCAGCCGTCGACGCCGGCGACCAGGGCGTCGGGCGCGCGCGAGGAAGCTGCGGGGTGGGCCACGCCGGGCAGCATACTGCGCGCGTCTCCCACGCGGCACCCGGTCCAGCGTAGTTGACGTCACCCACCCATCGCCGTCGACCACTGCCGAGACGCTGGACCCGGTGCCGGCGTATGGGTGATCACGTCATCCCGAGGGCCGCAGGCCCGAGGGATCCCTGGCGGGTGACCGCCGTCGTCTCGGCTGCCTGCACCTCGGCCCTCCGTGCCAACGACCGGTACCGGATGTGCTTCCGGTGGAACGAGGCCGGCGCCGAGGCGGAGTGGCGTCGTTGACAGCGCACGGTGCGAGCATTACTTTCTTGGGAAGGAGGGCTCAGTAAGATGGCACGAGTGACCAGCAAGGGCCAGATCACCATCCCGAAGCAGGTGCGGGACCGCCTGGGGCTGGAGCCTGGCGCGGAGGTCGAGCTGGTGGTCGAGGGCAGCTCCGCACGTCTCCGCAAGGTCGTCCGCGAGGACGGGCTCGACCGGTGGGTCGGCGCGCTGTCCCTCGGCGAGAGGGTCGACGACTTCGTGCGCCGTATGCGAGAGGACTCGTGATCACTGCCGTCGACACCAACGTGATCCTCGACGTGCTCACTGCCGACAGCGAGGACGGGGCCTGCTCCCGCTCTGCTCTGGGCCGCGCCCGGCTGGAAGGGAGCCTGGTCGTCTGCGAGGTCGTGCTCGCCGAGCTCGCAGCTGCCTTTGCCGACTCTCCCGAAGCTCTCGAGCCCTTTCTGGCAGACGCGGGGCTGCGGCTCGTGCGCACCCCGGAAACCGCGTTGGTCGAGGCGGGGCGGCTGTGGCGCGCCTACCGCGGCAGAGGCGGCTCGAGGTCCAGGCTGCTCGCCGACTTCCTGGTCGCCGCGCACGCGGCCGCCGTCGCCGACAGGCTGCTGACCCGCGATCGCGGTTTCGTGGGCCTCGCCGCGGCCGGGCTCGCGGTTCTCGACCCGCACGAACCCGACCCTCCAAGCAACCTACTTCGAGACGGAATCTCACACCTTTGTTGAGCGGAATGAGGCGACTCCAGAGCACGTATCTACCCTCAAGTCCCTTGGCATCCCAATGCCGAAGAAGGTCTTAGAGGTCTCGGCCCGCTCCTGACCCCTGCCCAAACCTGTAGAGACACGCCATCCCCGGCTCTGAGTTGGGAGTGGCTGCTGCGTCTTGACTTACGCCGAAGCGTGTCTCCACCCACCCGAAACCCAGGTCTTGCAAGACTCCGGTTGCCTGTCATTCCCAGGCCGGGGTGGTTGGGCGTCCGGGCCCGGCCGAGGAATCCCTCGCGGCGATGGAGATCGCTGCAGGACCGAGGCACAGGTGCCTGTGGCGCAACAGGTTACCCGCCAGGGATCCCTTGGCCGGACACGCCCACCCCTCCACCCCGGCCTCGGGATGACGTGAGGGGGCACGGCCGTGGCGGCGGCGTTGGGATGACCTGAGACGTGAGGGGAGCTGCTGCGCTTGGCCGGGCGCCGCATCGTCGTCCCGCAGCGGGGCGCTTCGACCGGAGGTTGCTTGGCGCAGGCCAGGCCGCAACCCATACTGGTCCCGGGAGGGGTCATGCGCGGGGCTGGACAACGGTATGTCGTGGACGAGGCCGGGCGGCGGGTCGCCGTCGTCATCGACCTCAGGACGTACAGGAAGATGCTGGCTGACCTCGAGGAGCTGGACGCGGTGAGGGCGTTCGACGCAGCCAAGACCTCGGGCGAGCCAGCCATCCCGTTCGAGGATGCGGTGCAGGAGATCGAGGCTCAACGGCGTTGAGCTACGCGGTGCTCATCCTCAGGCGCGCCGAGCGGCAGCTCGCCGGCCTGCCGCTCGCCCGTACCGCCGGCTGCGGGACACCATCCGCTCGCTGGGCGAGGAACCGAGGCCGCGAGGATCCAAGAAGCTCGTCGCCCGCGACGGGTGGCGCCTGCGCGTCGGCGACTACCGCGTGGCCTACGAGGTCGACGACCGCGCCCCTTCGGTGACGGTGCTCGACATCGGCCACCGGCGCGACGTCTACCGCTGAGAGACCCGGCCCGCACGCCCGCCGAGGATGACACCGGTGGGGCGCCTGGGCCCAGGTCGTGCTCAGGCCGCCAGGCGCTGCGACAGGTGCGGGGCAGGCGCGCCGCTCTGCTCCGGAACCCGCTCCAGCGTTGTTGACGTTGTCGCCGTCCACCGTCGCGCGCTGTCCCCGAGGCAGGCCCGCCACCCCTCCGCCTGCCCCAGGTCAACGTCGACACCTGGAATCGGTACGGGCGCCCGCGGCCTCACCTCCAGATCGCGATCGGGCGGCCGCTGTCGTCGCGGTCTCACGTCCGCGGGCAGCGGCAGCGCCTCTCCGCGGGCGTAGCGGGCGGCGGTCTGAGCCGCGGCGAGGAGGCTCAGGCGCCGCGCCTGGCCAGCCCAGGTCTTCTTGCGCTCCTGGAGCGGCTCGCCGTCGAGGGCGGCGAAGCAGACCTCGGGGCGGACCTCGACGACGCGAGGGTCGCGGCGGGCGACCCCGTCGACCTCGACGAGTTGCCGGCGAGCGCGCAGAGCCCGAGCTCGGGGCGTGGGGCGTGAAGTCTCGTGAGCGAGGGGCGCTGTGATGCCGGGCTCACGTGCGGCGACGACGCGGCCACGCGCTGTCGCGACGCAGGAACTGCGCGGCTGGCAATCGCCGCTGCCCGTCGAGCGGCTACGGCCTCTCCGCCAGGCGAAGAGCGGAATCCCGGGTCTGCCGGTCGAGTCGGAAGCCGAGCTGGTGGAGCCGGTCGAGCTCCCGTGCCAGGTCCTCGATCAGCCCCTGTCGGCATGCCCTGATCAGCACACCCAACGTGCCAGACAGGCGGAGACCGAGGGCGCCGGCATGCCGGCGCGCCACCGCGTCGTCGAGAAGCACCAGGGTCTGCTCGCGCCTCTCGACAGCCAGCGCGAGGACCTCGAGCTCCCCCGAGCCCAACCTGCCGACCAGGGGCGCCAGACCCCCAGCGGCAACCTCCCTCACCTCGACCCAAGACGCCGCTCCGAGATCGGGCAGGTCCACACCACGCGCCCGCCCCGCGGCGAGCTCCCGCGCGACGCCTCCGGGCACCACGACGCGGCCGTACAGTCGTTGCAGGAGGCCGAGCTGACCGAGCTGGTGGAGGTACTGCACGACCGAGGTGTCGGCGACGACCTCAGGCATTGGCTGCGTCCTCTGCCAGCTCCTCTGCCGTCATCTTGAATGTCTCCACACCGAGGTCACCGAGACGGGAGAGGAACACCGGCTTGGGAAGACCAGCCAGCTCCGCTGCGGCACCCGACGACAGGCGCCGAAGCTCGTAGAGCTTGACGGCGGCGGCGAGACGCACCTCACATGCCAGCTGCTCGGGCGATCCCGCCAGCGCCAGGGACACGCCCTCGGGTAGCTCGAAGGTGATGCTCAGCATGGGCTCCTCCAGCGGGCGGCGCCTCACGGCAGCGCGCCACCCTCCTGGCAAGTATGGCTCCGGCACGCTGCCCACGCCAGCAGCACCCTTCGCCGGCGGGAGACGGTTGGCGGGTCGGGGCAGGGCACGCGGGGCAAGCCCAGACACGGTACCTGGTCCAACGTTGTCGACGTTACACGCCGATCCCCGGACACGGTCGAAATGCTGGACCTGGTACCGGCCGCCTCGGAAAACGTGCTGCTGCGCGCAACGTGCGAGCGCCGGCCTCGAGGGGCGCGAGCCCGGGGCGTGGGCGGTCGAGCGGTCGCTGGTCCTCGCCGGGCGCCGCGGCCTCATGACCTGGCGGCGGGACGACGGCACCGCGGTGCGGCTCTTCTACAACCAGGCCGTGCTGCCGGCGGGCGCCGCGGACCGCGGCGGGCTGCACTACCTGGGCAACCCCGGCCGCCTCCGCCCGGACCTGACCCTGACCTTCGAGCGCGACGGGGCGGGGTTCGCGGCGGTCGTGCTCGAGTGCAAGCACTCCGCCGACCCCGGCTACCTGCTCGGCGGCTACCACGAGGCGATCCTCTACCGGTGGGAGCACGCCGCCGAGCTGACGCGCTGGCCGAGGTCGACCCTGGTCAGCTCGAGCCCCCTCCCCGGCGCCACGCGCGCCGACGACGACGTCATCGCCGTCGGCTGGCCCGAGTGGCCACCGGAGGCGGTGACGCGGGCGCTCGTCGACACGGCCGCCGGCGGCTGACGGGCCGGCTCAGCAG
>CAYTJW010000555.1:0-4310 GCA_964438135.1 uncultured Thermoanaerobaculia bacterium | reverse complement strand
AAGTTTACACCAACAGGTGGGGCCCTTCCACCCCCCAGAACCGCTCAGGTTAGGTCTCAGGTAGATTGCAGCGGCAGGGCAGCCCCCCATCCCCCTCGTCGGTCGACCGCGACCCGGGGTCCGCGCCCTCCCGCCGCGGGCGAGAGGAGAGCGTATGGATCGGCGTCGAGTGCACCTCGGGTGGCTGCTGGGGTGGGTCCTGCTGGCGGCGCCGGGGGCCGCGGACACCCTGAGCGTGACCCACGCGGCGGCGATGGGGGGCACCAGCTGGGGGATGCAGGTGTTCCACGACAACACCACCTCGGCGTTCGTCCAGGACGACACGCCGACCGGGGAGAAGAGCTACCGGGCGACGTTTCTGCTCGAGGTGGGCACGGTGACGGTCCCGAGCCACCTCAACTTCCGCCAGGCGCTGCTGCGGGGGATCGGCAGCTGCCCGGGCAGCCCCTCGGTCGCGGTGCTGCAGCTGTGGCTGTACCAGACCGCCAGCGGCACGGTCTCCAACCTGCAGGTCTACGGCAAGGGCAACCTGTGCGGCGACCAGAGCGCCTCGCGGATCCAGGTCGCGAACAACCAGCCCTACCGGGTGTGCCTGGAGTACCAGACCGGCTCCGGCGGCACCGGCTTCGTGGCCCTGGCGGTGACCGACGCCGCGGCCGCCTGCCCGCCCTCGGGCGACGCCGCCTGGAAGAAGGTGAGCTTCTCCAACCACCTGACCAGCCTCGAGCTCATCCGCCTCGGCACGCCGGCGGCCAACGCCTTCGGCGCCGGCGAGACCGTGACCCTGTACTTCGACGAGTACGTGTCGGAGGGGGAGGACGGCGCGGGTGTCCCGATGAGCTTCGCCGACGGCTTCGAGTGGGGGGACGTCTCGGGCTGGGGCGCACCCGCCTCGGGGTGTGCGACGCCCATGAGCCCGCCGGCCGCGATCACGGGCGGGAGGTGAGCGATGCGCGGCAGCGCCTTCGTCGCAGTGACCCTCGTGGCGCTCTTCGGGGCGGTCCTCAGGGCCCAGGACCCGGACCCGACCGACTACGCCGCCTACTACCCGAACCACGCCCGTGGCCACGTCAACACCGTCTTCGACGCCGGCGCCCTCGACGACGTCAACCTCTTCTCCGGCAACCTCACCCTCGGCCTTCCGCTCGGCCCGCCGCTCCACCCGGGGGGGGACCTGCGCTTCCAGCTCGCGCTGCACTACAACTCCGCGTTGTGGGCTGCCGAGAAACGCTGCAGCGGCCACGTCAACGGCCTCGTGCCGGACCAGTGCAGCCAGTTCGGCACCGGCGCTTTGCTCGGCGCACCCGACGTCGGGCTGGGGTGGAGCCTCGAGCTCGGTCACATCGCGCCCCGCTTCCCGGGCGAGCTGTTCCTGGTCACCCCGGACGGCGGCGAGCACCAGCTGTTCACCAGCCGCTACGCGGGCTACGGCACCTGCCAGATGCTGACGGCGGAGAGCGTGTGCTACACCCGCGACGGGTCGGACGTGAAGGTGGTCCGGCGCTCAACCCCCGGGACCTACGACGCGTACTTCCCGGACGGCACGATCCACGAGTACACCCGCATCCTCGACAACTACGACGAGGGCCCCTCGAGCCCGACCTACGTCGGGCGCGACTACGCCCGGCAGCGCGACGGCACCTACTGCACCCGGATGAGGGACCGGTGGGGCAACCGCATCGACGTCGCCTACCACGACAACAGCAACCTGGGCGATCTCCAGCACACCTGGTGGCACGAGGCATACAACCACGCCACCGAGGGCCTTGCGCCGGATGTGCTCAAGCAGATCCGGCAGCTGATCCCTCAGACCGTCACCGAGTACCGCGCCGACGGCACGCCGCTGCGGCGGGCGGTCGTCGAGGTCGAGCGACCGGCGAACCTCGAGGGCCGAGCCCGGCCCCAGCGCGTCAGCCACGTGACCTTCTCGTGGTGGGACGTGGCCACCAGCGCCTGGGTCCAGCTCCTGCGCTACAACCTCACCTACCTCACCCAGCCGGAGGCGCCGCCACGCCTCCAGCTGGTGCAGTACTACCCGGGGGTGACCATCGAGGGGGCCAAGCACACCGACTGGGTCTACCTGCTCGGCAGCGTGACCGTCGACGGGGAGGACCTCGAGTACGGGTTCCGGTACTGGAGCTGCGCCAGTGACCTGTACCAGGGGTGCGCCGGCATCCCTCAGGAGGACGTGTTCGCGACCTCGAGCGACGTCTTCCCGCAGAGGAGAGGGATGCAGCTCGGGACTCTGCGGCAGGTCGAGCTGCCGACCGGGGGCACGGTCAGCTACGACTACGCGGTCTGGCGGAAGGACCACCACACCCTGCAGCCGTCGAACGGCACCATCCAGTGCGAGGTGGAGAGCATTCCCTGCGGCCCGCCTGCAGGCGGGGAGAGCGAGCCGACCTGCGCCGACGTCAACACCTACTCCCTCGGCGTCGCCCGCCGCGAGGCTCGGGATCGCGACGGCTCGACCCTCGAGCTCGCGACCTACGCGCACACGAGCTCCTCGTACCTCGGCCTGCCGGTTCGCTTCGACGCCGGCTTCCCCGAGGCGCCGAACCCGGCCGTCGACCACCCGGACCAGTCGTACCCGCACCCTGAGCAGTACCTGACCTCCTCGTCGACCACGACGGTCACCACCCACAACGTGGCCGACCTGCCGCCGCGCGCCGACGACGCCGAGTATGTGTTCAGCCTGGGGACGGCAGTGGTGGACAGGGACGGCGACTGCTGGATCGACGGCGGCGAGCCGCTCACGTTTCCCCTGTCCGGGGCGCTGGTCTACGAGCGGCAGTACCGCGGCACCGGCGCCGGCCGCACCCCCACCCGCACCTCGGTCCACACCTCCACCGTCGACGACGAGGCCCTCAACTGGGCCGGCAACGGCTCGCGCTTCGGCACCCAGGTCAACCGCCGCCCGCGCGAGGTGATCACGTACGACCACGGGGCCGCGCTCGGAGGCGCCGACCTGGTCACCGTCACCCGCTACGGCTACGAGTACGACCACTGCACGCCGTCGCTCGGGACCTGCCCGAACCTCTCCAACCCATCCCTGGGCTACACCAGGGCCTTCCCGTCCCACCGCACCACGGTCGAGAGCCAGACCTCCTTCGCCTCGTCGGTCGGCTTCAGCGAGGCAACCATGTACGACCCGCTCGACAGCGCGACCTTCCAGCGCGAGGAGACCACCTTCTACTGGAAGGGCGGCCACGACGCGTGGCTGCTGCAGCGGCCGGCGGACGGCCGGGTGGATGACCTGCGCAACGGCGTGGGCGTCGACCGGCGCACGACCCGCGAGTGGTCGGCCGCCCACGGCGAGGTGCTGGCGGAGCGGGTCCACTTCCAGCCCGGCGGCGAATCCCACGACAAGGACGTCGTGACCCGCTACGAGTACGTCACGAGCGCTGCCGACCCGGGCGTGGGCCAGGTGCGGCGCCGCCTGGTGGGCCTGTCGCAGCTCATGGCAGGGTCGGACCTGAACCAGCTCCAACCCGACGTGTCCGAGTACGTCGAGTACGAGCACGCCACTCCGGCCCGGAGGTGGCTGCTCTGCCAGGAGGACGCCCAGGTCCCCCCTCCGCCGCCGGAGGCCGTGTGCACTCTCGCCGACGCGGCCGGCCGCTGCGACGGCTGGCCCGAGCTCCTGCGGCCGGGCCTCCCGACCGGGGAGAACGCCTTCGGCAGTGAGCTCCAGTGGCAGCGCACGGTCCACCCCGGCTGGCGGTTGCCGACCTCGAGCCTGGACGGCAACGGCGACGGCGTGGCGGTGGCCGAGTACGACGGCCTGGGACGGCTGGAGTACCTCGAGCCTGCCGCGCCGGAGGGGGAGGAGACGCGGCTCTCTCCGACCTGGCTCGAGCACGCGTCCCCGTACGAGCAGAAGGTGTGGGTGTGGGGCGCGGGCGAGGTCGTGCCGCCGGCGGAGCCGTCGTTCCAGGTGGTGACCCGGGCGGAGTACGACGGCATCGGGCGGCTGTCCCACCTCGCCCGACGCCGGCCGCTGACCGCGTCGCAGGGCTACGTCGAGGCGGAGTTCCGTCACCAGACCACCAGCTATGACGGTCTCGGCACGGTGTCGCGGCAGTCGGACTGGACGGCCGCGCCGGACTGGGGCGTGACCAACGCCACGGTGGTCAAGCGCAGCGACCCGTTCGGCCGGCCGGAGGTCGTGGAGCGCTCGGACGGCTCCCAGACCGCCACCACCTACGTCGGGCGGCGGCGGGCGGACAGCCGGGTGGGCCTGCAGGAAGCAGATCTGGTGGTCAAGGCCCGCACCGTGACCGACTACGACGCCCGCGGCAACCCGGTCC
>CAYTJW010000554.1:0-4320 GCA_964438135.1 uncultured Thermoanaerobaculia bacterium | reverse complement strand
TCGAAGGGCCGGGCCCGCCGCCGGGCGCCGACGAACCGCGGCAGGGCGGCGACGGTCGCATGGTCGGGCCGCTCGCGTCCCGCCCTGCCGCAGCGGTGCCCGGGGACCCGGACGGAGAGCCCCCCGCGGCGGGTGAACGAACGGGGGGCCCGCCCGACCGCATCGGCTACGGGTACGGGTACGGGTACGGGAGGAGGTCCCGGCTACCGCAGCATCTTCCAGAGGTACGCGTACACCAGGGCCCACATGCGGGCGCGCTGGGTGTTGTCGGCGGCGCTGGCGTGGCCGCCCTCGACGTTCTCCCAGTACAGCACCGGGTGGCCCGTGGCGAGCATCTTCGCCACCATCTTGCGGGCGTGACCGGGGTGGACCCGGTCGTCGCGGGTGGAGGTGAAGAAGAACGCCTCCGGGTAGCGGACGCCGGGGCGCAGGTTGTGGTAGGGCGACCAGGTCTTGATGTACGCCCACTCCTCGGGGTCATCCGGGTTGCCGTACTCCGCCATCCAGCTCGCGCCGGCGAGGAGGGTGTGGTAGCGCCGCATGTCCAGCAGCGGCACGCCGCACACCACGCCGCGGAACAGGTCGGGGCGCATGTTCATCACCGCCCCCACCAGCAGGCCGCCGTTGGAGCCGCCCATGATGCCGAGGTGAGCGGGCGAGGTGATGCGGCGGGCGACCAGGTCCTCGGCCACGGCGATGAAGTCCTCGAACGCCTTGTGCCGGTCCCCCTTCAGCGCCGCCTGGTGCCAGCGGGGCCCGAACTCGCCGCCGCCGCGGATGTTGGCGAGGACGTAGACGCCGCCGCGCTCGAGCCAGGCCGACCCGACCAGGGCCGAGTAGTCGGGCAGCATCGGCACCTCGAAGCCGCCGTAGCCCTCGAGCATGGTCGGGGCGGAGCCGTCGGCCGCGAAGCCCTTCGGCGTGACCACGAAGTAGGGGATCCAGGTGCCGTCCTTGGAGGTGGCCTCGTGCTGGGCCACGGTCATGCCGTCGGCGGAGAAGAACGCCGGCAGGGAGCGCAGCTTCTCGACCCGGGCCAGGTCGCCGCCGGGGGCGAGGAAGAGCGAGGTCGGGGTGAGGAAGTCCTCGTAGGTGTACATGAAGGTGTCGTCGTCCTCGGCCGTGGCGACGACGCCGGCGGTGCCCAGGCCGGGCAACGCCACCTCCTCCTTCGACCAGCCGTTCGAGCCCAGGCGCAGGCGGTAGAGCCGCCCGCGGACGTTGTCGAGGGTGGCCACGAGCAGGGTCGCGCGGGTCTGGCTGACGCCGGCCAACGAGACCCGCTCCGACGGCTCGAACAGCACCGCGAAGTCGCGGCCGCCGCCCAGGAAGTCGTCGAGGTCGACCGCCAGCAGCGAGTCCTGGCGGTAGGTCCGGCCGCCGACCGCCCAGTCCGAGCGCAGCGCCACCAGCAGCTGGTCCTTGAAGAAGCCCTCGAGGTTGGCGTCCTCGGGCAGGTCGAGCTTGACCAGCCGCCCGCCCAGCAGCAGGTAGTCGACGCCGCGGAAGAAGGCCGGGCTGCGGTGGACCAGGTCGTAGCGCCCCTCCGGGGTGTGGATGCTGTACCCCGCGGCCGACACGTCGCCCGCCTCGCCGGTGAACACCACCGGCGCCTCCTCGAGCGGCGTGCCCCGCCGCCACTCGCGCACCTGGCGCGGGTAGCCGGAGGTGGTGAGCGAGCCCGGCCCGGTGTCGGTGCCGACCCAGAGGGTGTCGGCGTCCTTCCAGTCGACGGTCGACTTGGCCTCCGGCAGGGAGAAGCCACCCGGGACGAAGGCCTTCGCCAGCGGGTCGAACTCGCGGTACACGACCGCGTCGCCGCCGCCCCGCGACAGCGCCAGCATGCAGTGGCGCTCGTCGTACGCCAGGCAGGTCGACCCCTTCCACACCCAGCTCTCGCCCTCGGATGAGGCGAGCGCGTCGAGGTCGAGCAGGGTCTCCCAGACCGGCGCCGGGGTTCGGTAGGACTCGAGGGTGGTCCGGCGCCAGACGCCGCGCACGTGCTCGGCGTCCTGCCAGAAGTTGTAGAGGCGGGTGCCGCGGAAGGCGACGTACGGGATGCGGTCGGAGGAGTTGAAGATCTCCAGGTTGCGGGCCTGGATCGGGGCGAGCTCGGGCACCTTCTCGAGCAGCGCGACCGAGCGGGCGCTCTGCCCGGCCACCCACTCCAGGGCCCGCTGACCCTCCACCTCCTCCAGCCAGAGGTAGGGGTCGGCCTCGTCCTGGGCGAGGGCCGCGCAGCAGGTCAGCATGGCGACGAGCGAGACAGCGAGCAGCTTGGGCATGGACTTCCCCCTCCGGTGGGGCCAGCGGTGGCCACGGTCCGGTACGTGCTCCGGCGCGCCGGGTTGCAGCGGCTCACGGCGCCGGGGCCGCTTCCGGCTGGTGGCGCTCGAGCCACCAGTTGAAGAGCCAGAGGGCGACGGCGGTCAGGAGCCCCGCCCCCATCAGGATCGCCCAGCCGATGGCGTTCTGGGTCGGGTCCAGCTCGAGCAGGCCGTCCGGCCGCACGGTCGCGCCCCGCGCCATGATGTCGTTGAAGATGTAGGCGCCCACCGGGCCGCCGGTGATCGAGCCGATGGCCAGCGGCAGGTTGGCGTAGCCCAGGTAGAGGCCCTCCTGCCCCTTGGGAGCGAGGGCGCCGATGTACTCGTACATCCGCGGCGAGGTGAACAGCTCGCCGAAGGCGATCAGGGCCACGGTCAGGACCACGAACACCGAGCCGATCGGCAACCAGTTGGCGACCAGCGCCCGCACGCCGCCGGCCGAGTACACCGGCAGCAGGTTGATGGCCATCGACACGGCGATCACCACCGCGCCGACGATCATCGACCGCACCGGCCTCATCTTGCCGAACAGGCGCGTGACCAGGAGCTGGAAGCAGACGATCACGAACGGGTTGGCGGCGGTGTAGAGGTCCATCGCCGGGCCGGTCTCCACCACCCGCTTGCAGTACAGCGGCAGCACGTTGTAGACCTGGTTGTAGAGGAAGAAGAAGCCGCTGATGACGAGCAGGAAGAGGGTGAAGCGCGGGTAGCGCAGGACCAGCACCATGTCGGCCAGCACCCGCCACGGCGAGCGCCGCGGCCTGACCGGGGCGTCGGCCGCCACCTCCGGCTCGCGGTAGCGCATGAGGACCACGAAGAAGGCGACCACCGAGGCCGCGGCGGCGACGGCGAAGATGTACGACAACGCCGCCGGGTCCCGCGTCGCCTCCGCCGTCGCGCCCCGGCGGTAGACCCACGAGATCAGGGTCCCGGCGACGACCACCAGGACGCTGAAGCCGAGCGTCGCCGCCCAGACGTTGGTCCCGTCGCGCCCGGAGCGGGTGGTCCGCTTCACCAGCAGGATCAGGCCGAAGGCCGCCAGGGCGCAGATCGTCACCACCGCCAGGACGGTGCCCACGCCCGAGCCGCTCCGCACCACGAACGCCGTGCCGCGCCCGAACAGGGAGCCGATGTTGATGACCATGTAGAAGATGGCGAAGCCGAGCGTGGCCCCGGCGCCGGCCGTCTTCTGCACCGTGCCGGAGATGCACGGCTTGATCACCGAGCCGCCGAGGCCGATGACCAGGATGCCGAAGACCATGGTCGCCAGCAGCGCCGGGGAGGCGGTGACCTCCGAGCCGATCGTCGGCGCGAGCGTCGCCCAGCCGGACCACACCGGCAGGCCCATCACGCCGTAGCCGATGGCGAGGAGCACGAACGCGACCAGCAGCGAGCGCCGGAAACCGACCAGGTCGGCGATGGTGCCGGACAGGATCGGCAGGAAGTAGACGATGGTCCACAGCAGGCTGTTGAGGTTGGACGGCCAGTACTCGCCGAAACCGAGCTGGCCGAGGTAGATCACGACGAAGCTGGCCATCGAGTAGTAGGCCGCCCGCTCGAACAGCTCGGTGACGTTGGCCCACCAGAAGACCTGCGGGAACCTGTCGCTGCTCGCTTCCGCCATCCCTGCCCCCTTTCCGGACCCGGCGATTCTACCCGTTCCCGCACCCGTACCCGATGTCCCCGCGCGGGAACCCGAGATGGCGCCCGTCACGCCGTTCGCCCCTGTGGTGGAAACGCGGCTTCCCGACGATGTCACGGCCAGGTCGTGTCCCGCCGGGGCCGTCGCCGCCCGCGGCGGAGGCCCGGAGAACGGCGGCCGGGCGTGCTGGCACTCCCCGCGCGCTCGGCCGGACCGGCCGGCGGCGAGCAGGGAGCACCTCGTCACTTCGGCCAGCCCGGCCCTCAGGCGGGGCCGCAGGGCCGGGGCCAGGGGCCCCGCGTCAGGGCCGGAGCGGGCGTAGGCTCGAGACCGGGCGCCCCCGCCACACGC
>CAYTJW010000553.1:0-4324 GCA_964438135.1 uncultured Thermoanaerobaculia bacterium | reverse complement strand
GCCGCCGAGCCCGACCCGCGCCGCGCACGCCGCCAGCCGCCGTTCCACCAGCGGAGCGTAGTCCGCGCGGAGGCGGTAGTAGTCGTCCACCATCTCCGTCACCGTTCGCACCGGCTCCTGCCGCAACCGCTCGGACACCCGACGCAGCCGACCCCGCTGCCCGTCCGCCCAGAGCAGGAAGTCGACCAGGTCGCCGGCGGTGGGCCCGATCAGGAACCCGTCCTCGCCGTCGTGGACCCGGTCGAGGAAGCTGCCGACCCGGCGGGCCGCGGGCGGGATGGCGTGTGCCCGCACCTCCGACAGGGTGTAGCAGAAGGTCTCGGCGAAGGTGGACGCGAACAGGGCGAGGTCGAAACGGCCGGCCTCGAGCAGGCCGTCGAGGTCGTCGTGACCGTAGCTCTCGAGGTAGCGCACGCCGAAGCGCGACGTGAACACCCGGCCGTTCGGGCCGCCGCCGAGGAACGACAGGTCGACGAGCACCCGCGCGACGCTGAAGGCGGCCTTGAGGAGGTCGAGCCCCTTGACGATGTGCTGGGTGCCGAGCACGGCCACCCGCAGCCGACGGCCGTCCTCGGCGCCGCCGAACGAGTCCCGCCGCTCGAGCGAGATGCCGTGGGGAATCACGGCGTGGTCGAGAGCCGCGAGCGCGGGGTGCAGCCGCCCCAGCTGGGCGATGACCGCCGCCGACGGGCAGACCTGCCGCACGTGCGGCCTGGCCAGCGCCTCGACGTAGGCCCGGCGGAGCTCGAGCCAGTAGGCGGCGGAGCTCTTTTCGTTGGCGAAGTCGACCGGGTTCGAGTGCAGGCACTCCGCCAGGTCCTGCTCGTCGCACCCGCCGGGGCACGGCTGGCCGCGGTACATGTAGATGTTGGGGCAACACGGGTAGAAGTCGTGGTGGACCTTGGTGACCGGCACGCCGAGCTCGAACAGGTCCAGGGAGTGGCCCACCAGGCAGGACAGGTAGAGGTGGGAGACGTCGTGCTCGCCCACCACACGCTCCAGCAGCTCGCGCCACTCGCGGTGCCCGACGCTGGTCTCGCTGATCGGGTGGCGGAACACCCACCGGCCGAGCTCGCGCCGGGTCCGGCCCTCGACCAGCCTCGCCCCCACCCCGTAGCAAGCCGCCGTGCCGAGGTTCTCGAGCACCAGGTTGTCGGCGTGGCGGTCGTGCGCGCAGAAGTCCCTCACCCAGCGGTCGACGCCGCCGCCCCAACAGTGGGTGAGGTGGAGGTTGCGCGGCTTGAGGTGGGACGCGCCGCCCATCACGTCGCCTCGAGACCCATCGCCCCCCGCACCCACCCCCACAGCCGGCGGGCCGGCGCCGTGTAGCGCCACGACCGGGTGCTGATGGTCCGGTGGAGGTCGCGGGCCAGCCGCTCCCCGTCCGCGACCACGCCCGCGTGCTGCGCCCGCAGCCGCTCCAGCTCGACCAGCAGGGCCTCGCCCCGGGCCACCGCCTCCCCGCGCCCTGCGACCGCCCGCTCCCGCTCAGCGGCGACACGGTCCCGCTCGGCGGTGACCCGGTCGACCGCCGCGCGGGCCTGGTCGAGCTCGCCGCGCAGGCGCCCCAGCTCGGCCTCGAGACCGACCCAGCGCTCCTCCAGGCGGGAGGCGAAGTCGATGCTCCGGCCGAGCACCTCGACGTGGCGCGTGCCGATCCCCTCGAAACCGCCCCTGAGCTCGCCCCGGGCCGCCTCGACCAGCCCGCGCACGACCTCCAGCTCACCCGCCAGGGTGGCGAGCTGGGACGTGAGCCCGGGAGGAGGGGCGTTGCCGGCGGCGCGACCCGCGGTCGCGCCGGGCAGCGTCGCGCTCGACCTCGGCGGGGTGGAGGCGGCGGGGTCGCCGAGGCGGTCGCGCAGGCGGCCCAGCTCGGCCCTCAGGGCCATCCACTCCTCGATCTGGGCGCGGGCGTGCTCGCGCAGCACGGCCACCTCTTGCCGCGCCGCGTCGACCTCCCGCCGCTGCACCGCGACCAGCTCGTTGTGCCGCTCCATCTCCTTGTGGAGACGGGTGGCACGCTCGCCCTCGAGCTCCAGCTCGAAGCTCCGCCGGTCGGGGGCCGACAGCCGGTCGGCCAGCTCCAGCTGCTGCCGCAGGGAGTCCAGCTCGACCCGCGCCGCCGCCTCGCCGTCGCCGCCGAGCGCCCGCAGGCAGGCGTGCGCCCGCCCCACCCACGGGTGGACCTCGCAGCCCTGCCCCGCCTCAAGGGCGCGGTGGTGGACCAGCTCGGGGGCGAACACTCGCCGCACCACCTCCGGCACCCGGCTGGCGTCCAGCAGCCCGGCGACGCCCAGCTCCTCGCACAGGCGGAGGAGCTCGGCCTCGGGCCGGCGCTCGAGGTCCTCCAGTTGCACCACGCTGCGCCGGCCGCGGCGGGAGAAGAGCTCGGCCTCGAGGACGTGGCGCAGCCACAGCAGCTGCGACTTCCAGGCCGGGATGCCGTCGCGCGCCGCCAGCGACCCGGCGACCGCGAACGGCGACCGGATCGTGTGCAGGACCCTCACCTCGCACGGCAGGCCGTCGAGCACGCCCTCCCAGAGCCGGGTCAGCCGGCACAGGCGGGGGTCCTTCAGGGCCCACAGCGGGTGTGGGAGCAGGTCCCGCCGCAGCACCTCCTCGAGCCGCTCGCGCGCGAGCCCCGCCGCCGCGCCGCGGAGGTCGTCGTCGGCGATCGGCCACGGGTCGCTCCAGGCGCGCCCGGTGGCGCGCAGCAGCTCCTCGTGGATGGCGGTGACGTCGGGGTGCTCGAAGTAGCCGCGCGGGTTGTCCGGCCGCCCCTCGATGGTCGGCCCGCCGAGGTCGCAGCCGAGCTCGGCGAGGAGGTTGGTCACCACCGACGTGCCGCTGCGGTGCATGCCGAGCACCATGATGCCCACGCTGATCACTACGGACCCCTCCCCGCCTGCACCGCTCATGGCTGTCGAGGATAGCCGCCTTTCGCCCCCGCTGACAACCCGCGCCGCCGCCTCACACCAGGGCGTGGGGGAAACGCGGCCGGACGTCGACCGGCGGGGGGCCAACCCCCGGCGGCGGCAGGCCGCGGGCGGCCAGCCGGTCGCGGATCAGCTGCCGGGCCAGCTCCTGACGCTCCTCCCGGTAGGCGATCGCCCGCTCGAGCGGCAGGCCGAAGCGGCGCAGGACCGGAGCGCGGCGCAGCGGCGAGGTGAGGAGGAAGATCGGCAGCTGGGCGTAGCACAGCGGCTGCGACAGGATCTGCTCCGAGATCTGCGGCAGGATGCCGGCCCGCTGGACGAGGCTGATCGCCCTCACCTCGCGGTTGAGGCCGTGCTCCTCGAGCGCCCGGCGCCGCGCGTCGCGGTCGCCGAAGTGGTAGACGGGGTGGAGCAGCTGGACGCCGTGCTCGGCCAGGAAGCGGTCGGCCACGCGGAGGTACTCCGGCTCGAGCATGAAGATCACCGGCTGGGCGCAGTTGAGGCCGTCGGCGGCGTGGGAGATGCCCTTCTCCAGGCAGTACAGCAGCGTCGCCAGCTCCATCGCGAAGCGGCAGCAGAGGTCGAAGATGAGGGGCGAGCCGGTCCGCCGCAGGTCGGCGGCGTAGTCGCCGAGCAGGTGGTCGAGGAGGTCGCGCACGGCCGTGGTCCGGCACACGACCCGCTCCTCGCCGAAGCGGTCGCGCAGGCGCTCGACCACCTCGTGCGGCGAGTGGACCCGCAGGCAGTAGCCGTTGCAGTAGACGTTGAGGTGGACCCGCTCGAACACCTCGAGCAGCAGCGTCACCCCCAGGGTGGTGTCGAGCCCACCGGAGAAGCTGACGGCGACGTCGCCGAGCCGCGGGGCGTCGGGCCGCGGGGAATGGGCGTCAGCGGCCGGCATGGCGTCGGAACGCGACCAGGAGGAGGAACACCGGCCACCGCACCGCGCGGTAGGCCGCGGTCTCGAGCACGAGCAGGCACCGCCGCCACCACACCGGTCTCTCCGCCCTGCCTCGGTCAGCGACCATCCTCCCCCTCCGGTCACGAGTATACGGCCACCCCTCCTCGGCCGCCGCCGGCGGCGGTAGACTGCCCCCCGAGGTCGACCCACGGTGCTCGCCGTCCCCCGCTTCCGCCCCTCCCTCTCCCACCGCGAGGCCCTCGCCTTCGTCGCCGCCGCCGCCCTGCTGCGCCGGCGCACGGCGACGGCCTGCGAGGAGACCTTCGCCCGCCGGCTCCTGGGCGGCGGCCAGGTCGTGCTGGCGCCCTCGGCCCGGGTCGCGCTGTGCTGGCTGCTCGCGGCGCTCGACCTCGGCCCGGGCGACGAGGTGGCAGATCGGCATTTACATGCCCGCCGGCCAAGCCTGTTGCGGCATCCCGGCCTTGGC
>CAYTJW010000552.1:0-4332 GCA_964438135.1 uncultured Thermoanaerobaculia bacterium | reverse complement strand
GCCTCGGCACCCAGCCGCCGCGAAAAGCTCATTGTTTTGAAACAGGCTCAGCTGACAGCCGAGGCCCCCCGGCCCCCGGCCGGCCGTGGGCCGCTAGTCCTTGCCGCCGCCGGGCGGCTTCTGGCCGCTGCCGCCCTGGTGGGGGCCGCCACCCCCCCGCTGGGGTTGGTCGCGGAAGACGAACTTCCAGTCGCAGTAGCGGTTCCGCCCCTCGTAGACCTTGATCGAGGTCTCGCACGAGGTCGAGTGGACGCCGACGATGGGGCCGACCGTCTCGGTCTGGCCACCGCTGCCCATGCCCGGCGTGGGCGTGGGGGTGGCCTCGGGCGCCGGCGTCGGCGTTCCCCCGGGGGTGATGACCTGGCCCTCCTGGCCGAGCAGGACCACGGCCCAGGTGTCGCTGTCGGTGATCGGGTCCTTCCACTTCTTGCGGATCACCTTCGGGTCCGCCTCCCAGATCTCCTTCATGGTCATGGGGTAGCGGCCGTAGCGGGTGCGGTAGAGGCGGATGGCCTCGACGTACTGCCCGCCCCGGAAGATCAGCTCCGCCTCCTTGTCGCGCCGCACGCTGAACGAGACGAGCTGGATGGCGACGGTCATGAAGATGGCCATGATCGCGACGATCACCACCAGCATCACCATGGTGAAGCCGGCCGCCGCGGGGCGGCGGCGGGAGGCCGGGGGAGGGGCGGGCCCGGTCGGCGGGTCGGCCACGCCGCTCACCACTCCGCGTAGGAGGTGCCGTCGAGGCCGACCCCCTCGGCGCCGGAGGAGACGTCGATGATGCCGGGGCCGCCGGCGCCCCCGGTCGGCTCGAGCTCCTCCTGCTCGTCCGGCTCGGCGTACTCCACGATCCAGGTGTCGGCCGACTGGGTGATGGGGTCGACGGGGATGAAGCGGAGGTAGCCCTTCTCGACCAGGTCCGCGAGCGAGCTCGGGTACTCGCCGCGGTCGGCGAGGTGCTGGTCGATGCAGGAGCGCATGGTGAAGAGGTCCTCCCGCAGCACCGCCTCCTTGGCCCGGCGAGGGGCGTTGCGCATCGCCGGCAGGGCGATGGTGGCGAGGATGCCGATGATGGCGACGACGATGATCAGCTCGATGAGGGTGAAGCCGCGCGCGCCCCGCGGGCGGGTCGCGCGGGTGGGTCGGGTGCGGACGTGCAACCGGCAGCTGCGGACGGCGGTCATGGGCTCACCAGTCCTTGTACTCGGTCCCGTCGAGGGCGGTGCCGTCGGACAGGGTGTAGACGTCGTAGACGTTCTCGCCCCCCCAGGAGCTCGAGTCGGGCTCGTCCTGGTAGCTGCGCTTGCCCCACTCCGTGTCGGCGGTCATCGGGTCGCGCGGGATCCGGCGCAGGAACTTGCGCTTGGTCGACTGGCCGACCAGCTCGACCCCCTCGACCAGGAGGTCGAGGTCCTCGGGGTAGCCCTCGCTGCCGACCTTGATCGGGATCATGCCCTGGTCGGACAGGCGCTTGTACTCGTCGATGGCGGTGCGCATGGTGCGCAGTGCCAGCCGCAGCTCCTCCTCCTTGCGCCGCTTGACGCTGAACTTGGCCACCGGCAGGACCATGGTGGTGAGGAGCGCCACCAGCGCCACGACCATCACCAGCTCGGCCAGGGTGAAGCCGCGCGCGCCCCTCGGCCAGCGGCGGCGAGCGCTCACGGCGCGTCCTCGCTGGTCGGGCGGACCACGAAGACGGAGCCGTCCTGGGTCGAGACCTCGAGCGTGGAGCCGGCGCCGGTGACGGCGCCCGGCGAGGTCAGCTGCACGGCCGCCGGGCCGGCGACGAGGGCGCGCAGCTGCAAGCCGACCAGCAGCTGCGGCAGCTCGCCGGCCTGGGTGGTGAGCAGCTCGAGGTGGAGGCGACCGTCGCCCTGGTCGACCTGCTCGAGGATGACCACGGTCGGCATCGGCGTCACCCGCTCGACCGTGAGCTGCGCCGGGTCGTAGGCGACGTCGACCGGCAGGCGCAGGGGGCCGTTGCCGCCCGCGGCCACGAGCTGCAGGAGAGCAGCCTGACCGGCGCGGACAGACACCACCGACGGCTCGACGCCGAGGACCATGGAGGCGCCGGCGACGGCCGCCTTGGCGGTCGTGCCGGTGTCCTCGGGCCCCTCCTCGGGGACGGTGTCGAGGCCCTGCGAGCCGCCGTCGGGACCGGTCGGGTTGCCGCCCGGGGACGGCAGCTGGCGGACGCCGAAGGGGCTGGGACGAGTGCGCGGCCTGACCTCGGGCAGGCGCGGTTTGGTCGGGTCCTGCTCGGGCGCCTTCTCCTCCGGCTCCGGCTCCGGCGGCGGCTCTGCGGCCGAGCCGTCGAAGGGCCCCTCCGGGGAGCGGCCGGAGGCGACCCGCGGCGAGGCCGAGCCGAAGAACGAGACCTTGCTCTCGGTGCCGACCCAGACCGGCGCCAGGTCCTCCTCGGTGATGTCGGGGAAGCGGACGATGTGGGGGGTCAGGGTGAGGACCAGGTCGGTGGTCTTGTCCTTGACGATCTTGCGCGTGAAGAGCCGGCCCAGGAACGGGATGCTCGAGAGGATCGGGGTCTCCTGCTCGCCGTCGGCGTGGTCGGTGCGGAACAGCCCGGCGAGGAGGCTCGACTGGCCGCTCTGCAGGCGGATGACCGAGGTGATGTTGCGGGTGCCGATGGTGATCGCGGTCTGGCCGGGCCCGACCGACACCTCCTCGCCGAGGTTGGACACCTCGACGGTGAGCTTCATGGTCACCTCGCGGTTGTGGTGGACCCGCGGCTCGACCTCGATCTTGATGCCGACGTCCTGGTACTGGAAGGACGTGATCGGCACCACCCCGCTCGAGCCCTGGTACTGGGTGTTGAAGCTGGTGACCGGGATCGGCACCCGGTCGCCGATGTGGAGGCTGGCCTTCTCCCCCTCGGTGATGCGGAGCTGGGGCTGGGCCAGGACCTCGGCCAGACCGGTCGACTTGACCAGGTTGAGGAGCACCGTGGGGACGTTGACGAACCAGTCGCCACGGGTGATGGAGCCGATCTCGTCGAGGCCGATGGAGCCGTCGGGCTTGCCGTCGGCGTCCTGGTCCAGGGCGAACGTGAAGGCCCAGCTCGACAGGGTCGCGCCGATGTCCGAGTCCCGGCCGGAGGTGACGAGCATCAGCTCGACGTCGACCAGCACCTCGGCCTTGGCCTTGTCGTTGGTGTTGATCAGCTTCTCGGCGATCGCCACCTTGTCGGCGGTGTCGCGCAGGGTGATGGCGTTGAGCTGCTCGTTGGTGGCCAGCCGGCGGGCCTCGATCAGCGAGCGGAGGAGCTTGTCGACCTCCTTGACGTCGGCGTTGGAGAGGAAGAAGGTCTTGATGACCAGGTCCTCGTACTCGCGCCGGTTCTGGGGGGTGTCCTCGATGACGATGATGGAGTGCTCGTCGATCACCTTGTAGAAGTGGCCGGCGGCCTGCATGACGATCTCGAGCGCCTGCTGGGCGGTGACCTGGGCCAGCTCGATCGACAGCTTGTCGTCCTTCAGCTTCGGGTCGAACAGGACGTTGAAGCCGTAGGCCTTGCCGATCGCCTGGTAGATCTCCTTGACCTCCTTGGGCTTGGGGAAGCTCAGGGTGATCGGCTCCTTGGACGTCGGGTCGAGCACCGGCGGCTTGACCTTGGCCTCGCGGGCGCGCCGCTTGATCTCCTCGAGCGCCTCCTCGCCGCCGGGCTGCTCCAGGATCTCGATCTCGGCCTGGAGCTGGTCGAGCTCCTGCTGGGCGAACTGCTGGGTCGGGTCGAGCTGGACCGCCATCGCCATCTCGTCGCGCGCCGGGCTGAGCTTGCCCAGCTCGCGCAGCGCCAGGCCCCGCTGGAAGTGCTCCTGTGCCGCCTTCTGCCGGGCCCGGGTCAGCTGCATGCGGTACTCGATGTTGTCCGGCTCGCGGGCCACGGCCTCGAGGTAGTGGTAGACGGCGGCGTCCCAGTTGCGGGCGTCGGCGGCGTTCTCGCCCTTGCCGGCGGCCTGCTGACTGGCGCAGCCGCAGGCCGCGGCGACGACCAGGCCGAGGGCGGCGACGCGCAGGGCGCGATCAGTTCTCTGCCAGCGGTACACGGGTGCTTACCTCCTCGGGGTAGCCGACGAAGCCGATCGTCACCGACTCCAGGCCCACCTCGCGCAGGATGAAACGGTCGGCGATGACGGCGCCGAGCACCGCCACCTCGAGCTTGTCCTGGTTGCGAAAGACAGCCACCGGCAACCGGTTCGGTCCGAGGTGGCCGATGTAGGTCAGGGTGAAGGGCGGCGGCGGCGGCGGTGCCGTCGTCGCCGTCGGCGGCGGCGTGCGCGTCACCGGCGTCGAGGTCGGCGCCGGGGTCGG
>CAYTJW010000551.1:0-4346 GCA_964438135.1 uncultured Thermoanaerobaculia bacterium | reverse complement strand
CGCCACGTTCGAGGTCGAGGAGGTCGCCTCGGCCGGGCCGGGCAACGCCCTCCTGGTCGAGCTCGGCGACCTCGTGACGCGCGAGGTGGTGACCGCCTTCGGCGAGCGCGGCGTGCCGGCGGAGCGGGTGGCCGCCACCGCCGTGGCCGCGGCGGAGCGCCTGCTCGCGGCCTCGGTCCCGGTCGGCGAGCACCTCGCCGACCAGCTGCTGCTGCCCTGCGCCCTGGCCGGCGGGGGCCGCTTCACCACCCTCGCCCCGAGCCCCCACTTCCGGACCAACGCCGCGGTGGTCGCCGACTTCCTGCCGGCCCGGGTCGCGACCGTGGAGCTGGGCCCCGACCGGTTCGAGGTGCGGGTCGACCGGTGAGTCCCCGAGGGCCCCGTCCGCCGCGTCCTGGTGGGACCCCGTGAACACCATCACCCACCTCCTGATGAGCTGGTCGGTGGCGGACGAGCTCGGCCTCGAGCGGCGCGACCGCGCCCTGGTCACCGCCGCCGGGCTGGCGCCCGACCTCGACGGCCTGACCCTCCTGGCCGACGCCGCCAACCGCCTGCTCGGCCGCGGCGAGACCTTCCACTTCTCCGACACCCACCACATCTGGGGGCACGGGCTGCCGGCGGCGCTGGTGATCGCCGCCGTCGTGGCGCTGGCCGCCCGGCGCCGGCTGGTGACCGCCGGCCTGGCCCTGGCCGTGGTCCACCTCCACCTCCTGTGCGACCTGCTCGGCGCCCGCGGGCCGACCGCGGACGAGGTGTGGCCGATCTGGTACCTGGCGCCGCTGTCGTTCCGGGTCGAGCTGGCCTGGCCCGGCCAGTGGGCGGTCAACGCCTGGCCCAACATCCTCGTCACGCTGCTGCTGATCGCCCTGATCCTGGCCCGGGGCGTGCAGCGGGGGGAGACGCCGGTGCGGTTGGTGTCCGCGCGCGCCGACCGGGCGGTGGTCGAGGCCCTGCGCCGCCGCTTCGCCCCGGGGAGGGTCTTCCCCGGGGGGTGAGCGCGACCGACCGGGCCCGAGCGGGGTCGGGGCCGGCCGGCGGGCCCGGGCCGGGTCGGCGACGGCCCGGCGTGCGGTATCCTGGCGAGCCGGGGCGGCGCCCCGACTGGAGGCGGGGATGAACTCGAAGCACGTCGAGGTCCGCTACGGCGGGAGGGTGCACCGGAAGACGGCCGGCATGCGCGTCGACGAGCTCCTGCGCGAGGTCGACGGCTCCATCTCCGACCGGGTCCTGGCGGCCCTGGTCAACCGGCGCCAGGTGATGCTCGACTTCCCGCTCCGCGGCCGGGTCGAGCTCGACGTGGTCCGCTACGGCGACCGGGAGGGGGAGTCGGTCTACAAGCGCTCGGTCAGCCTGATGCTGTACGAGGCCTGCCTCGAGCTCTACCCGCAGGCGCGGCTGTCGATCGGTCAGTCGCTGGGCAACTCCTACCACTTCGAGGTCGGCGGCGAGCGCCCCGAGCTCGAGCAGGTGGCGGCCGCGCTGCAGGCGCGGATGCGGGCCATGCACGCGGAGCGGCGGCCGTTCGTGCGCCAGACCGTGACCATGGAGGAGGTCGAGGAGCACTTCCGCCAGCGGGGCTACGAGGACAAGCTCGCGCTGCTGGCCACCCTGCGCAGCTCGACCGTCCACACCATCACCTGCGGCGAGTTCGTCGACATCGCCCACGGCCCGTTCGCTCCCCACACCGGCTGCCTCGGCACCTTCGCCGTGCTGCCGTACGAGGACGGCCTGCTGCTGCGCTTCCCGCGCCGCGCCAACGCCGACCAGCTGCCGGCGTTCACGCCGCGGCCCCTGCTCTACCGCACCTACGCCGAGACCCGGCGCTGGCAGGAGCTGCTCGGGGTGGGCTGCGTCGGCCAGCTCAACCGGCTGTGCCTGGACGGCGGCATCGGCCACATCGTCAACGTCGCCGAGGGTCTGCACGAGAAGAAGATCGCCAGCGTCGCCGACGACATCCGGGCGCGCGGTCCCGGCCTGCGCCTGGTGACCATCGCCGGCCCGTCGGCGTCGGGCAAGACCACCTTCGTCAAGCGGCTCGGCATCCAGCTCGAGGTCAACGGCCTCGAGCCGGTGGCGCTGTCGCTCGACAACTACTACGTCGACCGCGAGCGGACCCCGGTCGACGAGGACGGCAAGCACGACTTCGAGGCCCTGGAGGCGATCGACCTGCCCCTGTTCCACCAGCACCTGGCCGAGCTCATGGCCGGCCGCGAGGTGCGGACGCCGGTCTACGACTTCGTCACCGGCACCCGCCGGCCGGAGTCGAAGTGGCCGACGATGCGCCTGGAGGAACGGCAGATCCTGCTGGTGGAGGGGATCCACGGCCTCAACGACCGCCTCACCGCCTCGGTGCCGCGCTCCTCGACCTACCGGATCTTCATCTCCGCCCTGTCGCAGCTCGCCATCGACAGCCACAACCGCCTCTTCACCGCCGACGCCCGGCTCATCCGCCGCATCGTCCGCGACCACCTCTTCCGCGGCTTCGACGCCGTCCGCACCCTCGACCTGTGGGAGCGGGTGCGCCGCGGCGAGGGGCGCTGGATCTTCCCCTTCCAGGAGCAGGCCGACGTGATGTTCAACTCGGCCCTGGTGTACGAGCCGGCGGTGCTGCGGACGTACGCCGAGCGCTTCCTGCTGCGGGTGCCGCGGGCCAGCCCGACCTACACCGAGGCCTACCGGCTGCTCAAGTTCCTGACCATGTTCGCGCCCGTCTTCCCGGACGAGGTGCCGCACACCTCGATCCTGCGCGAGTTCATCGGTGGCTCGACCTTCGACTACTGAGTTGGCCACGGCGGAGCCCGCCCGCCGCCGCCGGGCGCGGGCGGTGGCGCGCCGGCTGGCCGGGGCCTACCCCGACGCGCGCTGCGGTCTCGACTTCAGAGACCCCTGGCAGCTGCTGGTCGCGACCGTGCTGTCGGCCCAGTGCACCGACGAGCGGGTCAACCGGGTCACGCCGGTCCTCTTCTCGCGCTGGGCCGGCCCGGCCGAGCTGGCGGTCGCGGCGGTGGCCGAGCTGGAGGACGCGGTCCGGCCGCTCGGCCTGCACCGCACCCGGGCGCGGGCGCTGGTCGCCCTCGCCCGGACCGTCCGCGACCACCACGGCAGCCAGGTCCCGGCCGACCTGGCGGCCCTGCGCGCCCTGCCCGGGGTGGGCCGCAAGACGGCCGCGGTCGTGCTCGGCGAGGGCTTCGGCATCGCCGCGGCGGTGGTGGTGGACACCCACGTCCGGCGCCTCGCGCACCGGTTGGCGCTGAGCGCGGCGACCGCGGCGGAACGGGTCTCGGTCGAGCTCGAGGGGCTGCTCGCGCGGTCCGAGTGGATCGCCTTCTCCCGCCGCGCCATCGCCCACGGCCGCGGCGTCTGCCACGCCCGCCGCCCCGCCTGCGACGGCTGCCCGCTCGAGGAGCTGTGCCCCCGGGTGGGGGTGTGACCGTGCTGAGCTGTCAGCCGTCAGCTCTCAGCTCTCGGCTCTCAGCTCTCAGCTCTCAGCTCCCCCCACCCTCCCGGAGGGGATCGAGAGCGAGGGCGAGCGGGTGGGTCGCTCCGCACCCGACTCGATCACCGAGGTCTCGGCCCCTGGCTGGCGCCGGTCAGCGCGCCGCGTTGCCGCGGCCCGGGTCGGGCGGCGGAGATGAGGGCTGACGGCTGACCGCTGACGGCTCTCCGTCCGGCCTCGTCCGCCACCGCCGGTGCATCCACACCCACTGCTCGGGGTGGGCGCGGATCTGGCGCTCGATGGCGGCCGTGGCGGCAGCGGTGAGCTCGACCGCCCGCTCCTCGGGCTCGGTGGCCGTGGGCTCGGGCAGCGGCGGCAGGATCTCGACCGCGTGACGGCCGTCGCCGCGGCGGTGGGTGAAGATCGGCAGGACCGCCGAGCCGAGCCGCGCGACGAGGGTGGCGACGCCGTTCGCCGTCCACGCCGGGCGGCCGAAGAAGGGGACGAAGACCCCCGGCAGGTCGTGGATGTCCTGGTCGACGAGCAGGCCGGCGACCCGGTTCTCCGCCAGCGCCGTGGCCAGGCGGCGGCCGGCGCCGGCGCCGCGGGCCACGACCTCGACGCCGAAGCGGGAGCGGAGGTCGGTGATGATGCGGTCGAGGCGGGGGTCGAACAGCTCGCGCACGGCGATCGTCATCGGCACGGCGGCGACGCCGACGCGGGCGTTCATCAGCTCCCAGTTGCCGCAGTGGCCGGTGACGAAGATGGCGCCGCGGCCGCGCGCCAGGGCGGCCTCGAGGTGGTCGAGGCCGCTGAGGGAGCAGAGCGCCGCCACCTCGTCGGCCGATGCCCGCGCCAGCCACATGACCTCGCCCAGGGTGCGGCCGAGGTGGGCGGCGCAGCGCCGCAG
>CAYTJW010000550.1:0-4356 GCA_964438135.1 uncultured Thermoanaerobaculia bacterium | reverse complement strand
AAGGCCGACCAGGCGCTCCCCCTGGCCGCCAAGCGCGACCTCCTCGCCGCCGCCTCGTCCGGCCTGCCGGTCACCGACTGGCGCGGCCGGCGGCTCGACGCCAACTCGCTCGGCGTGGTGCTGCTGGGGCTCGTCGCCGGCCTCCTCCGCCAGCTGCTGGAGCTCCGCGCGCTGGCGGCGGAGCTGGGCCTCGAGCCCGAGCTCGACCCCCGCCGGACCGGCGCCAGGTACTGGTCCAGGGACACCTTCGGCCGGCGGGTCGAGCCGGCTCTCGAGCCCCACCTGGGGCCGACGTCGTCGCTGCGCAAGGGCGACAGGAGACTGACGGCGTGGAACCTGAGCCAGCTCTTCGCGGCCGCCGGCCGCTACCGCGAGGGGGAGCTGGTGCAGGCCCTGGCGACTGCCGACACGGTCGAGGCGCAGCTGCGCGGCCCGCTGCCCCTGGCGGCGCTCGCCACCTGGCTGGGCCGTTTCCTGCCGCCGCCCCCGCTGTCGGGCGCCGCGACCGCCCGCACCCCCCCTGGAGGGAGCCACCATGTGCGATGAGCCACGGCGCGACGACGAGCTCGAGACCCTGCGCCGGCGGGTCGAGCGGCTGGAAGCGGTGGTCGAGGCCAGCGTCCTCGTCAACTCGACCCTCGACCTCAAGCAGCTCGGCGAGCACGTCATCGGCATCGCCACCAGCCTGATCGGCGCCGAGCGCGGCAGCCTGTTCCTGGTCGAGGGCGACCGCCTGCGCTCGCTGGTCGCGCAGGGGCTGCGCGAGGCCGGCCTGGTGCTGCGCGTGGGCGACGGCATCGTCGGCGCGGTCGCGGCCACCGGCGAGGCCGCGATCCTCAACCGGCCGTACGACGACCCCCGCTTCGACCCCACCGTCGACCGCGCCACGGGCTTCCGCACCCGCTCGCTCCTGACCGTGCCGGTGCGCGACCGCGACGGCGCCCTGGTCGCCGTGCTGCAGCTCCTGAACCACCGCCGCGGCGAGTTCTCGGCCGCCGACGTCGCCTTCCTGGCCGAGCTCGGGGTGCCGTGCGCGATCGCCCTCACCACCGCCCGCCTGCACACCGAGATCGTCGCCCGCGAGCGGCTGCGCGAGGAGCTGCGGCTGGCGGCGGAGATCCAGCGCACCCTGCAGCCGCAGGACCGGAGCGTGGTCGAGGGGCTGGAGCTGGAGACCTGCGCCCGCCCCTGCCTGGAGGTCGGCGGCGACTACTACGACGTCATCCCGTCCAGCACCGGCGACCGCTTCCTGCTGGTGGTGGCGGACATCGCCGGCAAGGGGGTGGCCGCCGGCCTGATCGCCTCCAACGTCCAGGCCTACATGTGGAGCCGGCGCGACGACCGCCGGCCGCTGAGCCTGCTGGTGGCCGACGGCAACGAGCTCCTCTACCGCCTCACCCGCGGCCGCAAGTACGCCACCCTGGTGGTGGTCGACTGGCAGCCGGCCAGCCGCACCCTGACCTGGGTCAACGCGGGTCACCCGCCGTTCCTGCTCCGCCGCCGCGGCGCGCTCGAGCCGGTCGAGGCCACCGGCCGCCCGATCGGTCTCCTCCCCGAGCAGGTCTACGCGACCGGCTCGGCGGTGCTCGAAGCCGACGACCTGCTCCTGGTCTACACCGACGGCGTGATCGAGGCCGGCGTCAACGCGCCGGTGGGCGAGCTCGGGCTGCCGCTGCTGCTCGAGCGCCTCGACCCGAAGCTGGGCCCGGCGGAGATGGTCCGCCGGGTCAACGCCGTGGTCGACGACCACCTCCAGGGGACCCGCCCCGAGGACGACGTCACCCTGCTCTGCGCCCGCTGCACCGGCCCCGCCTGAGCTCCCGCCGTGAGCCCCACCGGGGCGGGCGGGGGAGCTGACGGCTGACAGCTGAACGCTGACCGCTTCTCGCCCTTCCCGCCCGGCCGCCGACCCCGCTACAATGTGCCGACATGACCCTGACGACGCGAGTCTGGGTGGTCGACGACGACCCCGCCGTGCGGCAGCTGCTGTCGTTCCTGGTCTCGTCCCAGGGCCACCAGGTCGAGTCCTTCGCCTCCGGCCGCGAGGTGCTCGCCCACGTCGGCGAGCCGCCCGACGCGGTGCTGCTCGACCTGATGATGCCGGAGGTGGACGGGGTCGAGGTGCTGCGCGAGCTGCGCCGCCGCGCGCCGGGCCTGCCGGTGATCGTCCTCACCGCCCTCAACGACGTGCGCAGCGCGGTCGAGGTGACCAAGCTCGGGGCCTTCGACTACCTGCTCAAGCCGTTCGACCAGGAGCGGCTGCTGGTGACGCTGCGCAACGCGGTGTCGCAGCGGGAGCTCGGCCGCGAGGTGACGCGGCTGAAGGTCGAGCTCGGCGAGCGCTACCACCTGCGCCACATGGTCGGCTCCTCGCCCCCCATGCGCCGCGTCTACGAGCAGATCGAGAGGGTCCTGGAGTCGGACATCAGCGTCTTCATCTCGGGCGAGAGCGGGACCGGCAAGGAGCTGGTGGCCAAGGCCATCCACTACGGCTCGGGGCGGTCGGCCGGGCCGTTCGTCGACGTCAACTGCGCCGCCATCCCGGAGGGCCTGCAGGAGAGCGAGCTGTTCGGCCACGAGCGCGGCGCCTTCACCGGCGCCGTGGCCGCCCACGCCGGCAAGTTCGAGCAGGCCAACGGCGGCACGGTCTTCCTCGACGAGGTGGGGGAGATGTCGGGGTCGGCCCAGGCCCGCCTGCTGCGGGTGCTGCAGGAACGGAGCCTGCAGCGCGTCGGCGGGGTGCGGCGGGTCGACCTCGACGTGCGGGTCATCTCCGCCTCCAACCGCGACCTGGCGGCGCTGGTCCGCGAGGGCACGTTCCGCCAGGACCTCTTCTACCGGCTCGTGGTCTTCCCGATCCACCTCCCCCCCCTGCGCCAGCGCCGCGACGACATCCCCCTGCTGGTCGAGCACTTCCTCGCCAAGCACGCGGCCGACGCCGGCCGCCGGGTCGACCGCGTCCAGCCCGCCGCCATGGCGCGTCTGCAGGCCTACGACTGGCCCGGCAACGTGCGCGAGCTGGAGAACGTGGTCCACCGCGCCCTGCTGGTGACGCCCGGCCCGGAGCTCCGCGCCGAGGACCTGCCGCTCGAGCTGCCCCTCTCCCCCGATCTGCCGCTCGAGCTGCCGGCCGGCGGCGACCGGACCCTCGAGGAGCTCGAGCGGTGGGCCATCCAGGAGACGCTGCGCCGCGCCGACGGCAACGTCTCCGACGCCGCCCGCCGGCTCGGCATCGGCCGCTCGACCCTCTACCGCAAGATGGAGCAGTACGGCCTCCACCCGGGCGAGGGCGGGGCCGAGCCGGAGCCCTGACCCGACCCGGGCCGCCCTCGTGGCGGCGGATCTGCCATACTCGCGGGCGATGACGGCGCCCCGCCTCGTCCTCGCCTCCCTGGCCCTGCTGGCGGCCGCCCCCCTCGCCGCCGACCCGCCCGGCTCCGCGCTCGCCCGAAGCGCCGCCAGCCACGTCGACCGCGCCGTCGAGGACGGCCTCCAACCGGCCGACTACCACCACCTCCTGCTGGCCCTCACCTGGCGGGCCGCGCTGCCGGACTGGGCCCAGGCGAACGCGCTGCTGGACCGCTTGACGGCGGCCGGGGGCGACCCGCTGATGGCCGACGAGGTCCGCCTCTGGCGCGCCCGACAGGCGGTCGCCGAGGGTCGCCCGGCGGCCGCTCGCGAGCTCTTCGTGGCCGCCGGAGGGCTGTCGCGGTGGTGGGCCGCCGGCCCGACCCCGATCGAGGAGCTGGCGGACTTCCCCGAGGTCGCCCAGCCGCCCTCTGCCGAGACTGCCTGGCGGCCGGCCGGCGGGGTCGACCCGATGGGATGGGTCCGCCTGGCGGGTCTGGCCTGGCCGGCCCGAAGGCAGCTGCTCCACCTCGCCACCACGGTCCACGCCGAGCGCGAGCAGGAGGTCGCGGTGCGCCTCGGCGCCGCCCAGGCGGCGCGGGTGTGGCTCAACGGCCGCGAGCTCCTGACCACGGCCTGGCCGCTCGACCAGGCCGAGGACCAGGCCTGCGGCGGCGGTGTCCTCCGCCCCGGCCCCAACCTGCTCGCCGTGGCCGTGGCCGCCGAGAGCTCCGACTGGTGGCTGCGGGTCCGCCTGACCGCTGCCGACGGGTCGCCGCTCGAGGGGGTGCACGAGGTCGACCTCCCGCCCCAGCCCGTCCCGCCGCTCGAGCGCCCGGCGCCCGCCGCCCGCTCCCTCGAGGGGGAGATCGGCGCCGCCGTCGACCGGGCAGTGCCCGGGGCCCGGCTGGCCCTGGCCGCCTACCGCTCGAGCCGCAAGCCGCGGCCGGCGACGGACGGCACCGCCAGGGCCGCCTGCGTCGCCGGTCGCGACGACGGCGAGGCCGA
>CAYTJW010000549.1:0-4363 GCA_964438135.1 uncultured Thermoanaerobaculia bacterium | reverse complement strand
GACGCCGCCAGCGTGACCAGGCCGCCGCTCTCCTCGGCCAGGTCCCGGGCCGCGACGGCCAGCTCCGGCGCGAGCGACGGCGCTGCCACGGCGACGGTGGTGGAGAGCAACAGGGCGACGACGACGGCACGCAGCATCTCGGCCTCCAACACGACCGGGCGGCATGGTAGCAGAGGGGGCAACCGGGGACGCGCCGCCCCGGTCAGCCCCGACCCCGCCGCCGCGCCTCAGCTCGCCTCGTCCCAGTCGCTCTCCAGAGGCAGGCAGTCCTTCGCCAGCAGGCGTGCGGCCGGGCCTCAGGGCGGGCTGGACGACCAGTCGCCCGTGGTGCCCCGCTCGAAGCCGTCGGCGAACAGCAGGTCGCAGCGGGGCAGGACGAGGAGGCCGGTGGGGTGGTCGCCCAGGTAGACGTGGCCGAGGCCGACCGCGAGCCCGAGGGAGTCGCCCGGAGAGTCGTGGAAGCCGACCTCGACCGGGCTCGACGGCGTCCGCACGTCGATGACGTGCAGGCCGTCGGTGTCGTCCGCGACGTAGGCGTAACCGTTGACGACGTCGACCCCGGCGCCCTGCCAGGCGGCGGCGTGGAACCCCACCAGGGTCGGGTTCGCGGGGTCGCTGACGTCGACGATCTCGAGCCCGCCGCCCATCTCGCTGAGGTAGGCGAGGCCGCCCACGACCGCCACGTCGTAGACGCAGTGCGGTGTGTCGAACCGGTCGACCTGGAAGGGTGAGCTCGGGTCGCTCACGTCGATCACCACCAGCCCGGCGATGCCGCCGGCGAGGTAGGTGACGTCGCCGACCACCACCACGTTGCTGGCGTTGTCGATGGAGTCGTCGTAGGAGCCGACCTCGACCGGCGCCGTGGGGGTGCTGACGTCGACCACCCGCAGGCCGGCGCTGTACGCCGCGACGAAGGCGTGGTGGCCGACCAGGGCGACGCCCCAGGGACTGCCCGGCAGGGTCGCGGCGCCGAGCTCGTGCGGCGCCGCCGGGTCGCTGACGTCGAGCGTGCGCAGGCCCCGCTCGTTGTCCGCCACGACGGCGAGGGCGCCGGCGACAGCGACCCGCACCGGCGCGCCGAGGGTGGCGAAGGTGCCGACCTCGACCGGCAGGTCCGGGCTGCTGACGTCGACGACCCGCAGGCCGCCGATGTCGGCGGCGAGGTGGAGGTGGTTGCCGGCGAGCGCGATCCCGACCGGGCTGCCGGTGGAGCCCACGAAGCCCACCTGGACCGGCGCGGATGGGGATAGGCGCCAGGCCCGAGATAAGTGTGACAACTCAAAGCTCCAGTCGGGTTCCAGTTCGGCGCCTGCAGGCGCCGGCGGAAGTTATCACACGTACCTCGGGCACCTGTTAGGCGGTCCTGGGGGTCGTAGCGCAGCCGCCGCGACCAGCCGGAGCCGCTCGGCTCGCGGGTGAGGTTGCCGCGGGGGTCGTAGTCGTAGTCGTGCAGGCCGAGGGAGAGGCGGTTGGTGGCGAGGCTGACCGGGATGGTGGTGGCGTCGACCCGGACCAGGTTGCCGAAGTCGTCGTGGTCGTGGTCGCGGGAGGAGGTGCCGGTGGTGGCGAGGTCGAGCCGGGAGAGGAAGTCGTAGGTGTAGCTCCAGCCCGGGGTGTACGTGGTCCCGGCGATGGCGGTGACGTTGCCGGCGCCGTCGAAGGCGTAGGTGCCGGTGTCGACGAGGGTCGTCGCGCCGACCAGGGCCTTGACCCGCTTGACCCGGGGCCGGGAGGAGTCGGGGGTGAGCAGGTGACGGACCTGGCCCGGGCTCGAGCCGCCGGCCGCGGTGGAGTAGTCCTTGAGCATGCCGGTGTTGGAGTCGTACACCGGGCTCGCCAGGATGGCGGTGGCCCCCTCCGCCACGCCGAGCAGGCCGGAGGCGTCCCAGGCCCAGTCCACGGTCGGTGCCGCGGTGCAGCCCCAGCTCGAGGCGAGCTGCGGGTAGGCGATGCGCGCCACGTTGCCCCAGCGGTCGTGCTCGTAGCCCAGCTCGAACGCCTGCCACCCGTCGCCGCCGTCGGCCCCGAAGCGCAGCTCGGTGGTGCGGTGCGACAGCAGGCCCTGGCGGCCGAGGTAGTCGTAGCGGTGGGTGACCCGGACCGCCTCGGGGTCGACGCAGGTCTCCGGGTCCGGCAGGCCCGGGACCTGGACCGAGGTGTACTGGGTCGCCTCCACCGCCTTGCTGACGCTGTGGCGCGAGGCCGACGTGCCGCAGCGGCTGTGCGCCGCCAGGTACCAGCTGCCGGCCCGCAGCGCCCAGGTCTCGAGCGGCCGCCCGGCGGCGTCGCTCGAGGTCGCGAGCACGTCGCTCGTCGGGCTGCCACCGCAGGTCCCGTGGTAGACCGTGCGGTGGGGGGTGGCGAGGGCGTCGTGGTCGCAGTGGGAGAGCGACGGCGTCGGCAGCAGCCCGTCGAAGGCTAGCTCCGGGTGGGTCTCGGCCACGAGGAAGCCGCGCGCGTCGTAAGAGAACCAGCGGCCCTGGTCGACCGCTGCCCAGAGCGGCAGCCGCGGCGCATGCGCGAAGCGGGGCCACGACCCCGAATGCGGTGCGAACCTTCCAGCTTGGCAGCCGATCCAACCCGGAACAGGCCCACCAGGTGCCTGGACGACCCTTGCCGTTGGGTCACAACGTCGGCTGGAGCTGAGAACCGCGCCCAACAGACGGGATCGCGCGCTTCCCAGTAGCCCGAGAAAGCACGCCATTCGCCTACGAGAGCGGCTCAGCGCGCCACAGCGAGCCGAACAGCTCAGGAGGAATGTCGTTCCCGCAGCCCGGCACATCAACCACTTGACCGTCGAACATCCCGTAGGGGCATGAATCGGAGGGCGCTTGGTGGACGACTCGCCCCTGTTCGTCGAGGCCGATCTCGCGAAGTACTCGGCCCTCTTCATCGACTTCCGTGAGGATCTCAACCATGCCTTCTCGTCCCTTGAGACCCTCGATTTCGCGCTGCGTCCATTTGAGGTACCTCATGCGACCACTCCCGCCGGACTACTCCCTCAGAATCGGTGTCTGTTTGAACCAGAGCCACGGCCTGTACCAGTTGTACCGGTGAATATGGAAGTGGAACGGCAGAGCCGCGCCTGTTCTGGGGTTCCTGCCGCCACCCTTCAGCGCCCAGGTTCGTACGGCTCCCGGTGAACCGCGGCCGCTGACAAGTTGTCTTGAAACGACTGTTGGTCCCCACCGGAGGAAATCCGTGAACCGGTAGGCCGCCAGACCTCGCACGAGGCGGACCACTCCCCCAGCGTTCGTGGTCAGGGGTAGAGCGAACGCCACTACGACGCCTCCCTCGTAGGCGCCGGAGTCTCGATCGACAAGGCCTCCACTGCCTGCGAAGTCCCGGAGCTCTTCCCCGTAGCCGAAGAGGAGCGAATCGGTTGCGCCCGCGGTGAAGAGCGACGTACCTTCGAGGAAGTCAAGCTCGCCGGTGGTCACGTTGGTCATGTAGGAGGTGGTCTGGGAGCTTCTGTGTGTCATCGACGCCCAGGTCCACTGCCTCCAGAACCTCTCGACCTGGGCCCGGATCCTCCTCTGCTTCTCCTTCTCTTCTTCGGAGTCCGTTGTCTCTCCGGTCTCCGAGTTGAATCCCACCCACAGCTGATCCATGGCCTCCAGCCCCCACGGGTCGACCCAGTTGGTGGGGTTGCCGAGGACGTAGGAGTAGCGGTTCCAGCTCTGGCTCGAGCCGACGTCACCGAGCACCGGGTCGAGGCTGAGGAACCTCCCGAGCCTGTGGGTGTACTCGCGCTGGTGCATGGAGTCGAGGTGGGCGAGGGTGGCGGTGGAGACTGCCGTGCCCAGGAACTCCCGCTCGTGGGCGGTGAAGAGGTGCTTCTCGTTGACGATCGGGGGCTGGGAGACGAAGCCGCCGTACGGCCAGAGGTCCATCTTGACGGGGCTGGCGGCGTCGAGGACCTCGGCCCGGGTCGAGCCGAGGTGGTCGGTCACCACCGTCGTGTAGGTCCTGTAGTTGGTGCCGTTCTGGCGGCCGAGGCGGACCAGGGGCTCGCGGCCGGCGTAGACCCAGTCTGAGGAGCGGGTCCACGTGCCGTCGCCGGCCGCCCAGTCGAGCTCGGTGAGGAGGTTCCCGCCCTGGTCGCGGAGGAAGAAGCTCGCCGCCTGCACCGCCCCTCCGGTCACACGATACCTGAGCACGCGCTCGCCGGAGGCGTCGTAGGCGAAGGCGAAGGCGTCGGCCGGGGCGCCGGGGCCGGTGGCCCACGCCGCCGCCAGCCGGTCGTGGGGGTCGCAACGCAGGTTGCGGGTCCAGCCGTAGGGGGTGGGCTCGGTGGCGAGGTTGCCGCGGGTGTCGTAGCTGGTGCCGGCAGCGGCGAGGCGGTTGGTGAAGTGGTTGACCG
>CAYTJW010000548.1:0-4373 GCA_964438135.1 uncultured Thermoanaerobaculia bacterium | reverse complement strand
TCAACCTGTTCCTTGTGAGAAAGATGAAGCATGCTCAAGAAGAGCCGCACCCATCCGGATAGCCTCCTCGGGATGCCCAAGGAGAGCGAACGCGCGGGACCTGGCCAGAGCCGCCGCAGTAGCCATCTGGAGAACCGGTTGCACCACAGCGGTCTCGCAGTAGGCGCGACGGCTGTCGGACACCAGGTGATCGCCCAAGGCCATGTAGAACTTCTCGCTCTCGTTGAGCATGGCGGCGGCACGGCTCGCACCGCCGACATCCCTCGTCCTGAGTGCGATGAGGAGGTTGTCCACTTGCGCCGCCCACTTCGCACGGCGCTCCAACTCCTGCGTCCACGCGAGCCGGTCGGTTGCCTCGAGCAGACCATCGATCTTCCCAGAAATCGCCGACAGCTGCCGTTCGATGTCGTTGAGCCTCTTGCACACGTACGCGAAGCCCGCAGCGGTTACCGCGAGGTTCAGAGCAGACACGGCAACCGTGGCGCACGCCAGCGACTGGAGGGGCTTCCCCAGGGCTTCGAGCGCCTCGGTTGTCCCGAACTGCAGATGGCCCACGATCTCCCCAGCTCCAGGCGTCCCTCGCGCATGGCGGACCACGCCGCCGAAGATCGAGTAGGCCGGTCCCAACCACTCCGGGGGAACGACTCTCGTCACCTCATAGCCAGACATCACTCACCCTCCGATCTCGGCCGCTGCGTCGAAGGCCAGCTTCTTCCTCAGGATTGCGACGGCAACGACTGCGCTCACCGTCTTCTTCCAGTTGGTGCGGCCCAGGTCGAAGATCAGCAAGGCCCCAGTCAGTATCCAGCCCGCTGGGCCGATGAGGAGTGCAAGGCCGCGTCCGATGATCGGACCTGCGACGGCTACCCCAACCCTGAACCCGAGCGTGCGCGCGACGGCAAAGAACACCTGATTCGCCACGAGGTACAGTCCAAAGCCGGCCAGCCTTCCCGCCAGCAGCGCCGCCATCATGGTCCCCGGGGCGATACCGTTGAACCTCGCGATCTCGGTCGCGGGCAACTGCCCACTTCCGACCTTGCGCCGGATCTCGCGTTCGACTTCTTCCTCGATCTCTCTCCATGCGGCGGTGCCCTTCTCCTTGATGATCCGCTCCTTTGTTCGCTCGATGATCTCGGCGAGGATCTTATCCTCCAGATCCTCGACGGTATGGAAGTCCTTCACCTGGATCTTCAGCTTCTTCGCAGTGGCCCGTACGATGACGTCGTAGTCTGGCTCGAACTCGGTTCGGAAGATGTTCGCGATGGTGTGGCCGTAGTTGGTGCGGATCTCCATGTTCATGTAGATTCGTCTCGGGTCGCCATCGGTTACAGAGCAACCGGACATCCGCACAATCTCGACCATCTGGTCGAGAGAGGTCTCCTCCTCACCAATGGCCTGCTGGAGCAGTTGCCAGTCAGCCTCCTCCTTCAGGTTCTTGAGGACCACGTCCAGCTCATCGTTCTCAGCCATGACTCCTCCCTCCGTGGGTTTGCCCTTGACGGCAGAGCATGTCACTCCCAGCCAGCCCGAGGACGACATCCCACCCGTCGTGGCCGAGTGGCTCGGGCTCGTTGCTGTTGTCGTCCGTGAACGCACGCAGCGTCACCGCCCCAGCCCTGCAGCCCGTTGGGACTTGCGGGTCGTGGCATGCCTCGCGCACGGGCTCCTGGTCAGCAGCCCTCATCCGGTTCCCTTGGCGCAAGTCGCAATCGCATCCGAGAGCACGTGGAAGTCCCCTCCCCCCAGCCTGATCGGGCTCGCTCGGAAGTACTGGCCCCAGACCTCGGGGCGCTTGACGAACTGGAGGCGCGGGACCAGGTCGCGGACGGGCGGCCCCTGGCGCTCGGGGAGGACGCGGACGGGCGTGAAGTCGACCAGGATCGAGAACGCGCGGCCGGCGATCTCGAGCGGTTCGGTCTCGCGGGGCGGCGAGGTGACCTCGACCAGGCCCGCGAGGTAGGCGCGGTCGCGGGTGGGGTTGTGGAACGCGCCGCGGGTGACGTAGAGCACGGCGCGGTCGCCGGGGGCCATGCCGCGAAGACGGGCGGCGGCGTGGGCGGCGAACGCCATCGTGCCGCGCTCGAGGACCCAGCGCAGGCCGCGGATGTCGCCGAAGACCCAGAGCCAGGTGCCAGGGAGGCTCATCGGCCCTCAATCCCCCAGCGCCTTCACGAGCGCGTCGCGGGTGTCGGTGAAGTAGAGGACGTTGATCTTCGCGGCCATGTCGTCGGAGAGGTCGAAGAGCTGCTTGCGGGCGGAGACCGGGATGAGGAGGATGGCGGCGCCCTTCTCGACCGCCAGCTCGGCGACGCTGACGGCGTTGTAGACCGGGTCGACGGAGCCGCCGAGGTTGAGGCTGCCGACCACCACCAGGCCGCCCTTGAGGCTCTTCTGCAGCAGGGCACTGCACAGGGCGAGCTGGACCGCGGCGCCGAGGCCGCTGCCGCCGCGCGACATGTCGAAGGACCGCAGCTGGACCGAGAACTCGTGCGAGCGCGGGTCGCGATCGCCGACCAGGTCGTGGGCGCGGGCGTAGAGGTTCTGCTCGGCGAAGCGGACGCTCTCGGTGAAGGCCGGCGGCGACGGGCGGTTGAGGATCTTGACGCCCGACCCCGGGCCCTCGTTGACCTCGACCCGGTAGAGGCCCGGGTTCTCGTCCTGGCCGCCCGGGCTGATCGCCCACACCTGCCCCGGCGGCAGCGGGTCGGTGCCGATGCTGTCCTCGCTCTGCAGCTCCGGCGTGACCACGAACTTCTCCACCCCGTCCTCGCCCATCTGGTAGCTGAACTGGGTGTTGCGGAACTCGGCCGAGCCGATCCGCTTCTGCTGCTCCTTGACCCGCCGGCGGCTCTCCAGGGCGAGCCGCACCGCCCACTCCAGGCTCTCGTCCGGCACCGGCTCCTCGGGGTCCGGGTGGAGGAGCTTGACCAGCCCGCTCACCGTCTTCTGCACCGCGGTGGTGTCGCGGCCGCTCAGGGCGCCGCCGAGCAGCACCCGGTTCATCAGCACCGACGAGCGCGGCCGCGCCCTGAGCTGGCTCCAGCACTCGGACAGGAAGTCGCTGACCAGGCCGAAGTGGTCGGCGAACAGGGCGTGGCTGATCTTGGGCACGTCCCACCCGGGCAGGTAGGAGTGGATGCGGTCCATGAAGGCGGTGTCGTGGCGCATCTCCGGCGGCAGCGGCCCGAACAGGTGGCCGATCCGCTGCTGGTGCGCCACGTCGACGTCGAAGTTGCCGACCAGGACGATGCCGCCGTCGGCGCGGATGCTCTCCTTGCCGCGGGAGAACTCGCCCGACTCCATGTAGCCCTTCATGATGTTGACGCCGTCCTTCTGGTCGAAGGACACGCCCGAGATCTCGTCGAAGCAGACCACGTCGTACTGGCAGACCAGGCCGCGCTGGCCGGTGCCCATGTTGACGAACATGCGCGCGACCGTGGTCTTGCCGCCCGAGACGAGGTGGGCGTAGGGCGAGATCTGCTGGTAGAGGTGGCTCTTGCCGGTGCCGCGCGGCCCCAGCTCGACCGAGTTGTAGTTGCGCTCCACGAACGGGACCATGCGCAGCAGCACCACGTCCCGCGCTCGCGGGGTGAGCGCCTCGGGCTCGAGGCCGATGCTGCGGACGAGGAAGCTCTTCCACTCCTCGGCGGTGAAGAGCTTGCGGCCCTGGACCAGGGTGCCGAGCACGTCGCGCTGCGACAGCTGGATCTCGCGCAGCGACTCGATGCCGAAGGGCCGGCCGCCGTGCTCCTGGGCGATGGCGGCGTCGTAGGTCAGCACCACCTCGGCGTAGAAGCCGCCGGTGAGCATGCGCTCGTGGGCGCTCACCAGCTTCTCGTCGACCCGCGCGTCCCTGATCTGCAGGCTGGGCAGCTCGGCGACGTAGGAGTCGGTGCGGGCGTCGAGCCGGGCCGAGACGATGTCGATGATGCGGACCGAGCCGTGCTCGCGGGCGCGCGACTTGAACAGCTCCTCCTCGCCGGCGCGCACCGCCCGCTCGGACAGCTGCCGGTCCACCACCGCCAGCCCCTCCTCGATCTCCTCCGGGACCACGCTCGCGCAGTAGCGGCCGAGCAGGAACTCGACCACGTAGGTCGGCACCGGGTACTGCCCCTTGTAGCGCCGCACCAGGTCCTTGCGCACGATGTAGCCGTCGAAGGCCCGGGCCGCCACCATGTCGAGCGCGTCGAGCTGCATGACCATGCCTCCGGCTCCTAGTCCCCGACCATCGTCGGCTGCTGGGCGAGCAGCCGGCCGTCGCCGTCCAGCACCACCACCCGCACCGCGCTGCCGAGCAGGGCGTCGTCCGCGACCAGGAGCGAGGCCAGGCCGCCCTCGCCCACCGGCCGCCCCTCGGTGACGGCCGACGCCGC
>CAYTJW010000547.1:0-4375 GCA_964438135.1 uncultured Thermoanaerobaculia bacterium | reverse complement strand
CACCCGTCGAGCTCGTTCAAGCAGAGGGTGCGGTCGAAGGCTCCGCTGCACCCTCGAGTGTGAGGTGATGATGCTCAGAAGTGGTAGAGCACAGCCAGCTCTACTTCCGCCGCGAAGTCTTCACGAGCAATGGGACTGTCTCGCACATCGCCGCCATAGTACTCAAACTCCAAGCCGGACCAGATTTCGATATGCTCGGTGACGAAGCGTCGATCGACGAGGCGCACGCCGAAGGAGCGGAGTCCGCTCTCCAAATCCGTCGCCGCAAGCCCGGACGCGACAGCCTCTGATGGGCTGACACCAAACTCTCTATTCAGGTGATCACTGTCAGCGAACTTGGCATACAAGAAAGCTTCCGTTCCACCGCCATCCTGACGGTCCCCGAACCGGTGCCCGGCAAGGAGGAACGCCAGTGTGCCGAAATCGCTATCGCCGACAGAAATACGGGTGCCAACATAATTCCGCCACTGCCCATCAAGGGCATACCTCACCTCACCGGTGGCTGTGAACGCATCCTCCCTTTCATCAAGGCCGTCCAGCCTGCCGTCATCAGAATCGTCTTCCTCACGTTCACCCTCTAGACCCAAGTCGGCCTGGACATACCATTGATCCTTCGGGCGCGTCGTCCACGAAAGCTCCAGTCCCTCCCAAGAGAAGAGATGGTTGCCCGTTCTCCATTGGATGAACACGGCAGGATCCACTTCAAACGCATATTCATCCGAACCCGCGTAGGCGGTTTCATACTCGACCCCCGCACCAAGTGCGAATCCCCAACCACCGCCTCGCGTGAAGTCCGGGGTGAATGGCAGAGGGAAGAGCGGCGCCTCATCTGCAGCGTGAGCTGGTGCGAGACCGACGGCGATCACTGCAGTCGCGAGCGTCAAGAAGCACTTACGATGGAGCATTCGGTGGTCCTTTCTGATTGAGAATCTCCAGGTTGCAGTGTGCCTGTGGAGCTTCGGCGGTTCGAACGAAGTGGGCGTACGTTTCGTCAGGAGGGCCGAGAGTCGAGGATGAGGCCACGATCCGGCACACACATCATCGTTGGCTCAGGGATAGGAAATTCCCTTCCCACGGCTCGAGTCCACCAGCCGCTTCAGGCTGTGACACCGGTCGAGGCGAGGGCGGACTGGACGAGGGTGCGGGCTTCGTCGCTGGCCCTGCGGTAGTGGGGCTCGACGAGGCGGCAGAGGTCGCTTTCCGCCTGGTAGGCGACCATCTTGAGCAGGTCGGTGATGTGCTTGCGCTCGGTGGCGAGCTTGACCACCTCTCCGGGTGAGACGAGCTGTACCGGGACGCGGCGGGGGACGGCGGCGCGGCGGCGCTCGAGGTCGGCGACCCTGCGCATGGCGTTGAGGACCTGACGACCGAGGGCGGAGTTGGCGATCTTGAAGCCGCGCATGGTGGGGCGACGGCGCTCCTGGTTGGCGAGGGCGGCGAGGCCGTAGGAGGCCTGGACGGCGGCCAGCTCTGTTTTGGCCTTGTGCAGCTCGGCGTCGAGCGCGGCGAGACGGGGGTTGGGCACCTCGCGGGTGGGGTCCGAGGGCTCGACTGAGTAGTCGACCAAGACGTCAAGGGCGTACTCCTCGCGCAGGTACTTGAAGAAGTTCTCCTGGCGCCAGCGTTCGAACATCCGGTGCGCGACCTCGATCGCGGTGAGGTCCCGGCGGGAGGTGACGACGTGGGTCTGGTGCCCGTCCTCGCCGAGCCGGGTGACCTGGCGCAGGCGTAGCCCGGAGCGCAGACGGATGCCGGTGTCGGCGAGCAGGTAGCGCACCTGGTGGCCGTCGATCGTTGCGTCGTGCTGGGTGAAGCAGCGCTTCGGGACCCGGCGTGCCCGGCCCTTGCGGTAGGTGAGCACGTCGAACCCTTGAGCGATCATCCTGGCGAACAGCGTCGGGCTCCAGCCACCGCGGTCGAAGACGACGGTGACGCGGCGCTCGCCGACCAACCGCCGCACCTCGGCCAGGAGGTCGGGCAACATCTTGACCAGGCCGCGGTTGGCCTCGCTCGAGACCATGAAAAGAGGCTCCCCCTCCGCGTCGTTGACCCAGTAGTCGGTGGTCGCCGGCATGGCCAGCCGCATGCGAGCGACGTGGGTCTTTGGGATGCGCTTCTTCCCGTGGTAGACCCGGACGTGCCCGTCCAGGTAGAGGAAGCCCATGACGTGACCACGGCTCGCCACCCGGCGCTCCGCCAGGGCGCGCCCGAAGTCGGTGGCCCGGCCGAGCGCCGCGAGCCGCGCCAGCTTGCTGCGCAGGGTCTTGACCTCTGGCGCACGGTCCAGCCCCAGCAACCGGCCCAGCTGGGCGGGCGAGCGCTCCTTCAGCCCCTCCGGCCGCTTGACCCGCAGCAGCGCCATCAGCAGGAAAGTGACCAGCGTCGTCCGCAGCCCGTAGAACGCCGGACTGAGGCTGCCGTAAACCTCCCGCGCCGCGTCGAGCACCCCGCTTGCGAGCAACGCCGGTATGGCCAGCAACACCCCGGCCCCGGGCACCCCAGCCCCCGCCCCGAAGACCGCCGCCGCGTCGTCGAGCATCCCCATGCACGCCAGCAACCGGGCCCCGCTCCGGTCGGCCGGGTCCGCGTCCGCTGACAGCGGCACGTCGTCCCCTTCCGACCCTCTCTGACCGGACAGGTTTGGGTCCGCACCCAAGGCGCGACCGCCATCACCACGGCGACCGCCGCCGAGCTCGTCGCCATCGGCCTTCTCGCGGCCCTCGACCGCTCCCCCCGCACCACAACCGGACAGGTTTGGGTCCGCACCCCCGAACGGCAGCACCCCCTCGGCCGGCGCCACCCAGCCCAGCCGCCGAAGGGCCTTGCGCACCGCCTTCTCGTCCACCCCGAGTCGGCGCGCGATCTCCCGGTTCGTCACCCCCTCGGCCTTCCACTCGCCGATCGCCGTGTCTCGAGACGCCCTCACCCGCGGCCGCCCGCCCGGGTAACCGCCCGGTCGACCGAGCGCCGACAGCCCACCCTCAGCAAACCGCGCCTGGTGACGCCGCACGGTCCGCACGTCGCACCCAAACGCCCGAGCGACCTCGACTTGCCGGGCATACCCCTGCTCCACCAGGGTCACCATCGAGTACGCCTCTGCCAGCCGGTCGCTCACCTGGTAGTGATGAAACGGGAGACCAGCCACCACCACGACCCGCTGCTGCCCCTCCTGCCGGACGCGACAGCGCTCGTTGACGACCACGACCTCCCGACTGCCAGCCATCTCGGGGAACAGCTCACCCTGCCGACCACTCGTCGTCATGCCCCGAAGTCTGCAGCCTCCGGCAAGAAAACCGGACAGGTTTGGGTCCGCACCCCGCCACAACCCTACTCAACGGCGTCAACAACTTACCCGGGGTGGGTCAGGAGGTCTGGAATCTACGAACTTGGCACGATTGAGCTCCCGAAGCCAATCCCCACCGTCGCGACGGCGGGGGCCGGCCACGAAGCTCCGCTCGGCGGCCGGCCGCCCGCGCGCCCTGCTACACTCCGCCGCGCTGCGGCCGGTCCCCCGCGCCGGGGAGGCGCGGCAGCGGCGGCCGGTGCGAGCCCGAACGACGATGCCCAGCGCGGACCGCGACCGCCTGCTCATGGAGCGCCTCGCCGCCGGGGACGACGGGGCGCTGGCCGAGCTGGTGGCGCGCTGGCAGGGGCCGGTCACGGCCTGCGTCGCGCGCTTCCTCGGCTGCCCGGCGGAGGAGGCCTCGGACCTCGCCCAGGAGACCTTCCTCCGGGTGTGGCGCGAGCGGCACCGGTGGCAGCCGCGGGCCGCGTTCTCGACCTGGCTGTTCGCCATCGCCCTCAACCTGTGCCGCAACCAGCGCCGCTCCGCCCGGCGCCGGCCGGAGCTGGTGCCGATCGGGGCCGACGAGGCGGGCGACGGGCTGCCGGCGGTCGCGGCGCCGCTCGACGACGACCCCTTCGAGAGGGCGCGGGCGGGCGAGGTGGCGGCCGTCGCCCGGCGGGCGCTGCTCGAGCTGCCGGACACCCAGCGGGCGGCGCTGCTGCTGCGCCGCTTCGAGGGTCTGAGCTACCGCGACATCGCGACCACGCTCGGGGTCAGCGAGGGGGCGGTCGAGTCGCTGCTGGTGCGGGCCCGCCGCGCCCTGGCCGCGGCCATCTTCGGCGCCGGCGGGACCACGAGCGCAGGAAAAGGGGGTGGGCGGTGTTGAACGGTGACGTGGGGGACGAGGTGCTCTGCAGCGAGGCCCGGGAGAGGCTCGGCGCCTGGCACGACGGCGAGCTCGGCGAGGAGGCGGCCGCGGCCCTGGCGGCCCACGTCGCCTCCTGCCCGGGCTGCGCCCGCGAGGCCGACCTGCTGCGCGCCGTGGCCGCGGCCCTGCTCGAGGTCGCGGCGCCGCCCGCGTCGGTCGAC
>CAYTJW010000546.1:4131-4378 GCA_964438135.1 uncultured Thermoanaerobaculia bacterium | reverse complement strand
GACGCGCCGGGGGGACCGCTCCGCCTGCACCTGGAAGGCACCGGTCTCGAGTCGGCGCCGCTCCTCATGGCCCTCGACCTCCCCCCCCGGGACACCGAGGTCACCACCGACCTCGCCGTCGACGTGTCCTGGGACCTGGCCGACCCCGCCGCTCGCCTGGTCGTCCTCTCGCTCGACGGCCTCGAGGTGGACAATCCGGTCGAGCGGCTCGAGGCCAGCGGCCCGGTGCGGCTGACCCTGAGCGGCA
>CAYTJW010000546.1:0-4121 GCA_964438135.1 uncultured Thermoanaerobaculia bacterium | reverse complement strand
GCGCCGGTCCGCCTGGCCGGGCCGCACAGCCGGCTCGAGGTGGCGGCGAGCGCCCTCGACCTCGCCAGCCGCGTCCTCTCGGCGCACGCCGACCTGACCCTCGACCCGGCCCTGGCCCGGCTGCTGCCGGTGCCGCTGCAGGCGCGGGGGCCGCTGGCGCTGGCGGTCGACCTCGAGGGCCCGCTCGACGCCCTCGGCGGCCGGGTGCGGCTCGACCACCGCGGCGGCCGACTGGTCATGCGCGACCCGCCGGTGGAGGTCGCGGGCCTCGAGCTCGACGCGACCCTCGAGCGGGGTGGGGTGACGATCGAGTCCGGCCAGGCCGGGCTCAACCGCGGCCGGCTCCTGCTCGGCGGCGGCTGGGACCGCGGCAGCGGCCAGGGGGTGGTGCTGCAGCTCGACGACGTGACCTTCGTCGTCGCCGGCGGCATGGTCACGCGCTGGAGCGGCACCGTGGCGGTCGAGCCCGACCCCGACCACCTCGCCCGGGTGACCGGCGAGCTGGTGCTCGACGGCGGCCTGTGGGACCGGCCGGTCGACCTCGCCGCCACCGTCCTGTCCCCGAGCGCCGCGCCGGTGGCGGCGGACGACCCCACCAACGACGTCGTCCTCGACCTCGAGGTCCGCGGCCGGGGCAACATCTCGGTCGACAACAACCTCGGCACCTTCGAGGTCGGCTGGGGCGTGCTCGAAGTGCGCGGCACGGTGGCCCGGCCGGTGCTGCGGGGGGAGGTGCAGATCGCGCCGGGCGGCGAGATCGCCCTGACCGGCAAGGCGGTCGAGGTGCAGCGCGGGGTGATCGAGTTCACTGGCGAGCCGGGGGCGGAGCCGCGCGTCGAGCTGGTGCCGGCGGGCTCGGCGCTGGCCGACGCCGGCGAGGACTTCGACGCGCAGACGGTGGCGGCCAAGGGGCTGGCGACCGGGCTCGGCTCGGTCCTCGGCCTCGAGAACGACACCCTGCAGCCGGCCGAGATCGCGGTCGAGACCGAGACCGACCCCGGCACGCGGATCTCGTTCGGCCAGCGCCTGTCGCGGCAGATCGCGCTGTTCTTCACCGCCGACGTGGCCGACCCGCAGGACCGGGTGACCATGCTGCAGCTGTGGAACCTGCGCGGCCTGCCCGGGCTGGCGCTCCAGGCCTTCAGCGAGGCGTCCGGCCAGGATGGCGCGTCGGTGGTGGAGAAGCTCCGGTGGGGCGGCTCCGAGGCGACCGTCGACCGGCCCGTGATCCAGCGCCTCCGCCTCGACGGCGAGTGGCCGCTCAGGAAGAGACGGATGCGCAGGGCGAGCGGTCTCGACAAGGGCATCCCGTTCGAGCCGATCCTGCTGTTCGTGGCCACGGTGCGGATGGAGCGGGAGCTGGCGGCGGAGGGCTACTACGACGCCCGGGTCGAGGCCGTGACCGAGGGCAACGAGCGGCAGCCGACCCTGGTCTTCACCTGCGAGCCGGGCCCGCGGCAGCCCTTCCGCTTCGAGGGCGACCGCCTGCCGCGGGCCGCGCGCCGGGAGGCGGTCGGCCTCTACCAGCCCCCGCCGGTGGAGGGGACGGCGCTGGAGGCGATCCGCGCCACAATCGCCCGCCGCCTGGCCAGCAAGGGCTACCCGGAGGCGGCGGTCGACGTGGCCAGGGTCGGCGACGAGGTCGTGGTGGCGGTGGCCGAGGGGCGCAAGGTGAAGCTGGAGGGGCCCGTGGTCGAGGGCGTGCCCCCGGAGGTGGCGGCGGACCTGGCCCTGGCCCTGGAGGGCCCGGCCCAGCTCGCCGACCTGCTGCGCGACCCGGCGGGGGGGGCGCCGTGGGTCGAGCGCCTGGTGCGCGGCCGCGGCTTCCTCGAGCCGCGCCTGGCAGAGGTCTGGGCCGTGCCGGACGGGGGGGACAAGGCGACCGTCCACCTCAGGGTGGAGCTGGGGGCCCGGGCGGCGGTGAGCGCGGTCCGGGTCGAGGGGGAGGACCCGCTCGCGGCGCTCCGCTCAGGGCTCGGCATCGTGCCGGGGATGCCGCTCGACCGGTCGCGGGTCGAGGCCGCGCTCGGCGCCGTCCGGCAGCAGTACCGGGACGCCGGCTACGTCGGGACGGAGGCCCGCTGGCGGGTCGAGCAGGGCGACCAGGTCGTGGTCAGCCTCAGCCCGGGCAGCCGGCGCACGGTGGACCGGCTTGCCATCACCGGCCTGCGCCACCTGTCCGAGCCGCTGCTGCGCCGCTCCTTTCCGCTCGCCGAGGGCGACCTGCTCAACAAGGCAGTGGTCGACGAGGGGGTCTCCGACCTCGCGGCCTTCGCCCCGGTGCAGCGGGTCCGGGCGACCGCGCGCCCGACCTCCGGCGGCCGCTCCGAGGTCGAGCTCGAGGTGGTCGAGAAGCCGCGCTGGAGCGTCGGCCTCGGCCTGCGCTGGGGCAGCGAGGACGGGGCCGAGGTGCTGTTCGACCTGGCCGACGCCAACCTCCTCCACCGGGGCGCGAGCGCCAACCTGCGCGGCCACCTCGGCGGCGACCGCGAGTACCTGGCCCTGATCACCTCGCTGCCGCCGCTGCCCGGACGCAAGCTGTCGCTCGGCCTGACCCTGACCTACGACGCCGAGGACGTCAACGACAACCTGCGCGAGGAGGAGGTCCGCGCCACCGTCGACGCCACCCACGCCTTCACCCCCACCACCAAGCTCCGGGCCTACTCCCGCCTCGCCCGCACCCACAGCTTCCAGCCCGAGCCGGACCCGTTCTTCCCCCTCGACGAGACGGTCGACATCTTCACCCTCGGCGGCCAGGGCGTGCTCGACCGCCAGGACGACCCGTTCGACCCCCGCCACGGCTTCGCCCTGACCGCGGACGTCAGCTGGAGCAGCGAGATCTCCGGCGACCAGGTCCAGTACCTCCGCACCCTCCTCGGCGGCTCGCTCGCGCTCGAGCCGCGCGCGGGCTGGACCTGGGCGCAGGCGCTCCGGGTCGGCGGCGCCAACCCGTTCGGCGGCGTCCTGCCGCCGACCGACGACGCCCGCTTCTCCGCCGGCGGCCAGTCGTCCCTGCGCGGCTTCCCCTACGACGGCGTCGGCCCGGTCGACGAGCTCGGCGACCCGGCCGGCGGCGGCGCCCTGCTGCTGCTCAACCAGGAGCTGCGCGTGCCGCTGTGGAAGGCCCTGCGCCTGGCGTTGTTCGCCGACGTCGGCAACGTCTGGGACAGCTGGGGCGACGCCGACCCCGCCGACCTGGTGCTCGGCGCCGGCCTCGGCCTGCGCTGGAGCTCGCCCCTGGGGCCGGTCTACGGCGACGTCGCCTGGCCGCTGGTCGACCCCGCCGAGCAGGGCGACGGCGCGCAGTACTACCTGGGGATCGGGCGGACGTTCTAGGCGGTCAGCTGTCCGCCCCGCCGCCCGCCGCCTCGGGTCCGGCGCAGGGCCGGGCGTCAGCCCCCGCCGGCCTTGAGCAGGGAGCGGGCGATGGCGGCGTCCGGCGAGCCCGGCGCCAGGCGCAGGAACTTGTCCATGTCGACCATCATCTGGTCGGTGCGCTTGAGCTCCTGCCACACCCGGCCGCGGTAGAAGTAGGCCGGGGCGAAGAACGGGTCGGCGGCGAGGACCGCGTCGAAGCTCTCCTTGGCCTGCTGCCAGCTGCGGCCGAAGGCGTGGGAGAGCCCGACCTGGTAGGTCACCAGGGTGCGGTCGTAGCCCTTGGCGAGGGCGACGGCGAGGGCGTCCCGCCCCTCGGCGTACTTCTGCAGGCGGATCAGGGCGGCGCCGAGGTAGTAGCGGGCGCGGGCGTCGTCGGGGTTGGCCGCGACCAGGACCCGGGCGCGGTCGTGCGCCTTCTGCCAGGCGGCGGTGGCGTCGCTCATCTTCCGCTGCCAGTACAGCACCTCGCCGCGCAGGTACTCGCTGGCGGGGTCGCGGCTGTCCGCGGTGGACGCCGCGGCGAGGGCCGCGACCGCGTCCGGCAGCTTGCCCTCCTCGGCCAGCAGCAGGCCCCAGGCGGTCTTGAAGGCGGCCGTGCCACCCTGGCCGGCCTGCAGCGGCTCGAGGGCCTGGCGCGCCTCCTCCGGCCGCCACGCCATCAGCGACCGGACCGCGGCCTCTCCGACCGTCTGCGCCGTCGGTGGGGTCGGGGTGGCGGTCGGCTGCGGCCTGGGGGTGTCGGT
>CAYTJW010000545.1:0-4381 GCA_964438135.1 uncultured Thermoanaerobaculia bacterium | reverse complement strand
CCCGGCCGCGCCGGCCGGGGGTACGGCCGGCCGCGCTGCCGACACCAGCCCGAGGCCCACCGCCGCTGCCTCGCCGCCCGCGGCGGGCACGAAGCGGAGCAGGTAGTGGGCGGTGATGCCGGGCGGCGGGTCGGGGTCCGCCAGCTCCTGTCGCCCCACCGCCGCGTCGAGGGTGCGGAACGGCTGGTAGCGCTCGACCGCGCCGCCGCCGTCGTCGCCGAGCCGCCGCAGGACCTCGACCCGGCCCGGCTCCCCGGGCCGCACCACCTGCCACTCGAGCGTCACCGCCCGACCGTCCGGGAAGGCCCGCAGCCCCTCGACCCCCGGCACCGCCGGCGAGGACACCCACACCGGGCTCGACCAGGCCATCTCGCCGTCGCGCTGCGCCACCCGCAGGTAGTACCAGCAGAGGCCGCCGCAGGGCGGCAGCTCGAGCGCGGTGGCGAGGTCGAGGGCGGCCGGCGCGAAGCTCGCCGCCACCCCGGCCGTGCCGACCAGCTCGACCCGGTCGAGGATCTCGGTGCCGTGCGCCTCGAGCCGCACCGGCAGCGGCCCGGCGGCGACCGTCTCGCCCCCCATCGACGCGCCGGCGACCTCGAGGTCGAGCAGGATGCGGGCGCCGGTGGTGGCGTAGACCCGCCGATCCGCGAGCGCCTGCCACACCGCCGCGCGCTCGAGGCGCGGGGCGAGGATCGCGGTCAGGCCCCCCCGGTGGGGGCCCGACAGGCTGCGGCCGGGGTGGCCGTCGTGGCTGTCGCCGCAGGCGACAAAGCCGAGCCGGTAGCCGCGCTCGAGGGCCGCCCGGGCCGAGCCGCGGGCGACGAACGGGGCCACGGCGCGCGGGCAGCCGGGGGCCTCGTCGCAGCCGTGGGCGCTGTACACCTCCACCAGCCGCACCAGCGCCGGGTCGTGGGCGTCCCAGTCGTTGCCCATGTGGCTGGTGGCCGAGGTGTGCGGCACGACCAGGGTGGCGGTGCCGCGGTGGTCCGCGAGCAGCGCCGAGGAGCTCGCGAAGTCGAGCAGCGGGCGGCCGTCGCCGCCGCGGGTCCAGCTCCGGATCGGCTCGTGGCCGTACTCGACCTGCCACAGCTCCTTGGGGCCGTCGAAGGCGGCGTCCGGCGGGGTCGCGTCGCAGCCCCGCGAGTAGACCACGCGGTGGCCGCCGAGGGAGAACTCCCAGGCCAGGAGCGGCACCAGCTCGCCGGGGCGGTCGTGGTCCCGGCACAGCCGCTGCGCCTCGGCCCACTCCCCCGCGTCGAGCTGCCACTCGTGGTCCGACAGGGCGGCGGCGTCGAGCGCCGCGGGCCCGGCCGCGAACCGGTAGTAGGCCTCGCCCGTGCCGCTGCCGTCGGACATCGCCGAGTGACCGTGGAGGTCGCCCCAGAAGCAGCGCTCGGCGGGCTCGCCATCCTTCACCCGGATCGGGTTCGAGCGGACCGCGCTGCCGTCGAAGGGGCTCCTCGCGACCAGCCGGGCCACGCCGCTCGCGGTCGCGATCGGCCCCTCGACCCGCTGCCAGCCCTCGCCGCCGGCGCCGAACCGGACCACGGTCGGGGCGGTTCCGCCGTCGGCGCCGTCGAGGCGCACCTCGACCGCGACCCCCTGCCGGGCCGGGGCGACGTTGCCGAATCGGTCGGAGAGCCGCACGGTCAGGGGGACGGTCTGGCCGACCCGGGCGTCGGACGCTGCCACCAGCTCGACGCGGACCGGCTCGGCCGGTCGCACCGCGAGCGACGACCGCGCCTCGGCCGGCGCCAGGGTGCCGCTGCCGTCGACGTCGACCAGCAGCAGCGGCACGAAGTCGTCCACCGCGTAGCGGGGGGCGAGCGACGGCCGCTCCCCCGTGCTCGCGCCGACCACCAGGGTCAGCTCGTCGCCGGCGGCGAGGCCGGCGGGCAGCTCGACGACCACCGGCTGCGGGTGCCAGCCGCGGTCCGAGAGCCGGGTCCGGACCTCGACCCCGGAGGCGACGCTGGCCGCGACCGGGATCGCGCCGTCCGCGCCCGGCTCGGGCCGCCAGTTGAGCGGGAACATGAAGTAGTAGGGGTGGGGGAAGCGGAGCAGGATCGAGCCGCCGGGCGCGATGCCGCCCTCGCCCGGGCGGTAGAGGAACCGCCACACCACCGGCGAGCCGGCCTCGACCGCGCCCGCCGGCTCGAAGCGGTAGCTGCCCGGCCCCGGGTCGGCCCCGGCGGGCGGCGCCGCGAGCGCCGGCCCGGCCAGCAGGGCCAGGCCGAGCGCGGACGCGGGCAGGCCCCTCCAGTCGCTCACTCGCCACCGCCCGGCCGCCAGGCCTCGACCCGGTGGGCGCCGGTCAGGCCGCCGACGGCGTACACCCTCAGCGCCCGCTTGACCGGCGCCGACAGGCGCAGCAGCAGGTCGCCGAGCGGCGACTCGTAGACCCGGAACAGCAGCGCCTTGCGCAGCGAGCGTCGGCCGTACACCCGGAACGGGAACCGGCGCACCTCCCGCGCCACCTCGCGCGGCGGGAAGCCCGGCTGGTCGAGGAGCGCCCGGCGGCGGGAGACGAAGGCGTCGTCGAGCGCCACCGGCCCGGCCAGGTAGCCGCGCTCGCGGGCGTAGTCGTAGAGCGCGGTGCCGCGGAACGGGAAGTAGATGCTGATCGAGTAGAGGTCGGGCTGGAGCTCGCGCAGCAGCTCGGCAGTGTCGCCGAAGCTCTCCGGCGTCTCGTCCGGCAGGCCGGCCATGACGAAGGCCTCGACCTGGTAGCCCATGGCCCGCGCGCCGGCGAAGACCTCGACCACCTGCCGGTTCGAGAAGCGCTTCTTGAGCACCCGCCGCCTGAGCTCCTCGTTGCCGCTCTCGATGCCGAAGCTGACCCGCCGGCCGCCGACCCGGCGCAGCTTCTCCAGCACCCCGAGGGTCGACGGGCCGACGTGGGAGAAGAACTCGAACGGCAGCGTCGACACCCTCGGGTAGGCGTCGACGAAGCCGTCGACGAAGCCCTCGTCGAGGGTGAAGGTGTCGTCCTCGAAGTAGACCTCGCGCGGCGAGAACCGGGCGACCACCTGCTCGATCTCCCGCGCCACCGCGTCGACCGAGCGGAAGCGGGTGAAGCACCCCTCCTGCGCCCGGCCGAGCCGCTCGTTGGAGCAGAACGAGCAGCGGTAGGGGCAGCCGCGGCTGACCCGGAAGCTGTTGCGGTGGGAGATCTGGGTCAGGCCGACGTGCTGGATCTCGGGCGCCGCGGCGAACACCTCGCGGTCGACCGGCGGCAGCGCGTCGAGGTCCTCGAGGAACGGCGGGCTCGGGTTGCGGACGACCTCCCCTCCCCGCCGCACCCACAGCCCGGGCACGTCGCCCGGGTCACGGCCCTGCGCGAGCCGCTCGAGCAGCTCGACCAGGGGCAGCTCGCCCTCGCCGACGCACAGCGCGTCGAGCCCCGGCTCCTCCTCGAGGTACTCCGGGTTGAGGGTGGCGAAGGGGCCGCCGACGACGGTGAAGGCGTCCCCCGCCACCGGCTCGCGCAGCAGCCGCCGGACGAAGCGCACCTGGTCCTCGGTGGTGTAGACGCCGATCACGTGCGGCGCGAACGCCTCCACCCGGCGGCGGAAGGGGCGGGGGTCGAAGCGTGGCCCGGCGTAGGCCAGCGCCACCTCGTGCCCGGCCCGCCGGACGTAGGCCGCGAGCGCGGCGAGGCCGTGCTGGAAGGCGTAGCTGCCGTACTTGACCTGCACCTCGGTGAGGACCAGCAGCAGCCTCATGGGGCGAGCGGCCTCCTGGCCGCGGCGTGCAGGACCAGGCCCTCGCCGCGCCGGCACCGGGCTCCCGTCCAGGGCTGGACCGGGGCGGCGGCGAGGGCGAGCAGGGCGGCGCGGAGCAGGCTCGAGGGCCGGCCCGGGGCGTACATGAAGCGCTCGGGGTCGAGGGCGGGAAGGAGCTCGGCGACGATCGACATGCTCTCCTGGAGCGACGCGGGGGTCGACATCCCGAGCGGCTCGAGGCCGGACGAGCGGAGCAGACGGGTGAGGCTCGAGGCGGTGAAGAAGCTGCGGTGGTGGGGCAGGCGGAGCTGGAAGCGGCCGCCGCGACGGCCGGCCAGGGCGGCGCCGAAGTTGGGCACCCGCACCAGGGTCACGCCCCCCGGCCGCAGCAGCTCGCGGACCCGGGCGACGACCGGGGCGGGCGCGGCCACGTGCTCGAGGGAGAAGTTCAGGATCACGGCGTCGAAGTGGTCGCGGGGCAGCTCGGCCACGGCCACGTCGGCCGCCACGAAGCGGTCGCCGAGCAGGGCCCGGCCGGCGACCCGCGCGTCGGCGGCCGGGTCGCAGCCCCACGCCTCCCAGCCGGCCTCGCACAGGAGCCAGGCCAGGTCGCCGAGGCCGCAGCCGTCGTGCGCACCGGCTGCGCGGGGATCTTC
>CAYTJW010000544.1:3639-4384 GCA_964438135.1 uncultured Thermoanaerobaculia bacterium | reverse complement strand
CGCCGCGGGCAGCAGCGGGTCGCCCTCGCCGAGGCCGAGGACGACCCCGTCGAGGCCGCGCCGCCGGGCGCGCCCGAGCAGGGCGGCGAGCAGCCAGGAGAAGACCGGGGGGTCGTCGCCCGCGACCGCGACCAGGCTGGCGAAGGCGAGGCGCAGCTCGGCGCCGGGCGGCGGCAGGCGGACGGCCCCGGACAGCGGCGCGACCGCGTTCGCCAGCCAGCGCCAGCGCCGGAGCCCGCCGTGGTAGGAGTGGACCACCACCTGCTTGTAGGACGACTGGTCCCAGAGCCCCATGGCCCCGACCAGCTGGCCCCCGCGCCGGGCGAGGACGAGGTCGCGCGGGTCGAGGCCGCGGGTCAGGGCGGCGCCGGGGGCGAGGTCCTCGCGCCGGTAGCAGGGGGCGAGCTGACGGCGCGCGCCCTGGGCGGCGAGGAAGGCGACCGCGTCGTCGAGGTCGACCGCGTCGCCGGTGGAGAGGGTGCAGCCGGGCGGGGTCGGCACCGCCACCCGGCGCGCGGCCACGACCAGGGTGTGGAACCGGCCCAGCGGTCGGTAGCGGGGCAGCGGCGGCCGCGCCCGCTCGACCAGCAGCCCCTCGGCCTGGCGGTTGCCTTCGATGATGGTGGTGACGTGCGCCGTCACCGAGCCGTCGTCGAGCAGCGGTCGCAGGGCGCGGAAGCCGGCGGCGAGCAGCCCGCGGCCACGGAAGGCGGCAGCGATGCGGAGCTGGCCGAGGTAGCCGACC
>CAYTJW010000544.1:0-3629 GCA_964438135.1 uncultured Thermoanaerobaculia bacterium | reverse complement strand
TGCGGCGCGCCGTTGACGAAGAGGGTGCGGGCGGCGCGGCAGGCGAGGCCGGCGAGCCGGCCGCTCGGCCGGTGGCGGCAGACCAGCACCTGCCACCGCTCGCCCATGGTGCCGCAGCCCGGGAAGTAGCTCGGCTCGCGCCGGAAGGAGAGGGTCACCGGCCCCGGCACCGGCTCGGCAGCGAGGCGCCGGAGGGCCTCGTCGTCCTCCGGGCGCGCCGGCTCGAAGAGGAAGTCGCTCATCGCCGCGCCACCGGCTCGAGGCTGCCGGCGAAGGTCTCGTCGCCGAGCGGGTAGCGGTCGCGCGCGACCACCTCGCGCCGCATCATGAGCGACAGCGGCAGCAGCGACGACCACAGCGCCAGGCTGCCGCGCGGCGCGAGCAGGCGGCCGAGGATGGCGTCGGCGCGGTAGTAGCGGCGGCGGGCGGCCAGGCAGCGTCGGGAGAGCTCGGCGGCCGACCCGCGCTGGGGCTCGAACGGCACCATGCCGAAGCCGAACGAGGGGTCGAGCCACCAGGCGGGCGACAGCAGACGCCCCTCCCGCTCCAGGCGCCGGTAGAGGGGGGTGCCCGGGAAGGGCACCAGGTGGTTGAAGGCGGCGAGGTAGAAGCCCTCGTCGAGGGCGAGCTCGAGCGCCGCGGCGACGGCGTCCTCGGCGTCGTCGTCGTAGCCGTGCAGGAAGGTGGCGTAGACCTCGATGCCGTGCCGTCTCAGGTTGGCGACCGCCGTCCGGTAGGCCTGGCGGTCGCCGTTGAAGCCCTTGCCCATGCGCGCGAGCGGCCGCGGGTCGAGGCTCTCGAAGCCGATCAGGAGGCCGAGGCAGCCGCTCGAGCGCATCAGCGCCACCAGCTCCGGGTCGGCCGCGGCCTCGACCCCGGCCTGGCTCACCCAGCGCGCGCCGACAGGCGCCAGGGCGCGGAACAGCTCCCGCGCCCAGGCCGGGTCGGAGGTGATGTGGTCGTCGACGAAGAAGGCCACCCGCCGGCCGAGGCGACGGACCTCGTCCACCACCTCGCCGACCGGGCGGGAGCGGCGGCGGCCGCCGTGGCAGGCGGCGATGACGCAGAACTCGCAGCGGTGGCGGCAGCCGCGACCGGTCTCGACCAGCTCGAGCGGCAGGTAGCGGCGTCCGGCGAACAGGGAGCGGTCGAAGCGGAGCCCGGCCAGGTCGGGGCGCGGCTCGCCGTGGTAGCGCCGCGCCAGGGCGCCGCGGGCGGCGTCGTCCAGCACCGTCGCCCAGACCGCCTCGGCCTCGCCCGTGACCACTGCCTCGGCGTGGAGCGCGACCTCGTCCGGCGCCAGCGTGGCGTGCACCCCGCCCATCACCACCGGCACCCCGCGCCGCCGGTAGAGGGTGGCGATCTGGTAGGCGCGGCGGGCGGTGTAGGTCTCGACCGTGATCGCCACCAGGTCGGTCGGCGCCTCGAGCGGGATCTCCTCCTGGCGGTCGTCGACGAAGCGCACCGCGACCCCGGCCGGGGTCAGGCCGGCGAGCAGCGCCGGCGCCAGCGGCTGCATCTGCCACGAGCGCAGGAACGGCTCGCCCCGGCGTCGCCCCATGCTCGGCTGGACCAGCGTCACCCGCACCGTCGTCCGCCCCGGGTCGGATTGTACCGGGGGCGTCACGCCCGGTGCGGCTCTCGACGTGGCCACGGCCGGCGCGCCTTGGCCGAGCTCGCGGCGAGGGTCGCGCCCGCCGCGGCCAGCCTCGGCCTGCGGCTGACGGTCGAGGTGCGCCGCCTCGACCGGGCGCTCGACGCCAAGGCGGCGACGGCCTCGACCGGGTGAGCCCGCTCAGCCCGGGCGCCCTCGGTCGGTCCGGCGTCAATGCGGCGGGCGGGCCCGGGTGCGGACCGCCGGCGCGGCGGGGGAGGCGGCCTCGATCGTCCTCGAGCTGGAGCTCCGGCTGGTCGAGGACCAGGTGCTCCACCCGGCGGCGATGCGGCTGGCACGCCGGCTGGGACTGGTAGCGGCGTGCGACGCTCACGACCCGTGCCTCGCCTCCTCCCTCGGCGCGGACCTCTGGACGGCCGACCGGCAGCTGGTCGGAAGGGCCGGCGGGCAGCTGCCCTTCGTGCGGCTGGCAGTGCCCTGAGCGGAGCGGTGGCCGGTCGCCGCGGTCGCCCCAGCAGGGGGTCGGTGAGACGTGCTGGCTGGCCTGCGGTTCAGCGTCCGGAGGGGTCGCGCTGGCGCGACGACCGCGGGTCGGAGGGGGGCACGGGCGGCTGCTCGAGTCGCAGCGGCGGCACGTCGGCGGATCCCCACTCCAGCGGCAGCTCGATCCGCAGCGCGTTCGGCTCGAAGACGACCAGGGCGAACGGGGGCGTGTGCGCGGCCGTGGCGGTGAAGCCGATGTCGGCGGTCCATGACGGCTCCCCGATTCGAGGCTGGAGCCACCGTTGGAAGACGACTCGTCCCGCCGCGTCCTCGAGGACGACGGGAACCCCCGCGAAGCCGCCCCAGATGTCCGCGCTCTCCGGCTCCTCCGTCGTCACCCGGACCAGACCCCCGTGGACCTGCCCCGAGACGCGCTCCAGCTCGACGGCCACGGTCACTCCGTGCCGACGGACGGGCTCGGGCCGGGCACGGAAGGGGTCGGCGATGGTCGCGAGCGGCCGGAAGCCGTTGACCACCACGGCCGGGATCGCTGCCCGCAGCATGCGGACCTCGGTGGGCTTCAGGGCCGGCCCTCGGGAGCCGGGTCGTGGGTCCAGAGGGAAGGAGAGGCCCGTGTCGAGGCAGCCGGCCGCGTCGTGCACCTTGACCCGGATCCGGTTCTCGACCGGCGTCGGTGAGGCCTCCAGGGCGTGCCCCGACTCGTCCTCCGCGTGACTCAGGGCCGGCCACCCCAGGCCCAGGACCAGGAGCGGGGCCTGGGCGTGGAGTACCACCCGGACGTCCAGCGAGGTCGCGCCCGAAAGACGCCGCACGTGGTCGAGGCTGACCCAGTACCGTACCGGCCCGCACCGCCCCTGGGCGGGCCCGGCCCAGCTCTCGGGCGACTGGGACAGCTGGGCCTCGCGGGTGATGGGCAGCCAGTCGCCGCCGCTCGTCCGGTCGAGGAGCGGCTCGAGCCCCGGACAGGGGTCGACGCTCGTCAGCGAGGACACCGTCGGCGCCTCGGCGGCCGAGGCGCCTGCCGCCAGCAGAACGAGGGCGCCAAGCACCACCCCTGACCGAGCTCGCATCGTCCCGATCCCCCTTTCGACCGCTCCGGCGGGTCTGCGGGCAACAGGGGGCCATTCTCTCCCTGTCGCCCCTTCCGGTCGAGCCTGCGGGCGGGACGAGCCGCGATCCGGTCGAGGCGTGTCAGCTCCGATCGCATCCCCGACGCGGGTGGCGGAGTGGCAGCGAGAGCGCCGGCTCGCCGACGCCGACCACGACCGCACCATCACCGAGCTGGGCAGGGTGCCAGCAGCGGACGAGGGGCAGCGGCAGGACGACGTCCGCGCCCGGGGACGGGCCGCGGAGCCGCCTCTCGTCGCCCTCCGCGACCCCGAGCCGCTCGGCCTTGCCGCCCCCCGCCGGGCGCTCGACCCCGGCGCTGGCTCCCGTCGACCCCGAGGCGGCGTGCCTGCGCTCCGTGCTCGTGGCCCTGCGCCGGCGGTGCCGGGGCGGCAGGGTGGGG
>CAYTJW010000543.1:0-4388 GCA_964438135.1 uncultured Thermoanaerobaculia bacterium | reverse complement strand
CCGGCGCCCGCGGTCAGCAGGGCGAGAGCGACCGCCGCGCCCCCGGCACTGCAGCGTGGCCGAGGGCGGGGCTGAGGTCGTTGCGCTGTCGTTGAGGCCCGTGGGGTCTGAGCCGGCGAGGAGGGGAAGGACGTCTCACCCCATCAGGGGTCCGCTGGCAGGGGCTGGAAGCGGCTGGCAGGTGAGGCGGTGGCGGGTTTCACCCCACCCCCCTGCAGGGGTGGCACGGTCGGTGCGGTGGGGGGGGGTGAGCGAGAGCGCGTGCGCCCGTGGACGTCGTTGTCTCAAGGGCAAGAGATTCTTTCAGCTGCTTGTCGCGAAATAGGCTCCGAAGACTAGAAGAGCACGCTCCGTCATGTCATCCTGTTGCTGCATGACAAAGGCCGACATGAGGAGCGTGCCGTGGCCACCATTCTACAGAAGCCCCTGATCCCCTGGCAGCTGGTTGACCGGTCCTCCGACCTCGACCGCCTCCAGCTCGTCATCGACCATCTGCCCGACCAACCCCTGGTCCGTCGCCTCGAGCGCGAGCGCGGCCGAGGGCGCGACACCTACCCCGTGGTCGCCCTGTGGAACGCGACCCTGGCCGGCGTCGTCCTCCAGCATCCGACGGTCGAGTCCCTCCTGCGCGAGCTGCGCCGCAACGCCGAGCTCCGTCAGCTCTGCGGCTTCAACCCGGTGCTCGGTGCCGCCGCCGTCCCTTCGTCGTACGCGATGTGCCGCTTCCTCGCCAACGTCAGGAAGCACGGCGACCTGGTCGAGGCCATGTTCAACCAGCTCGTGACGACCCTGAGCACGGCGCTGCCGGATCTCGGCCGTCACCTCGGCTTCGACGGCAAGGCCATCCCTTCCTTCAGCACCGGAAGGAAGAACAAGGACAGCGGGCAGACAACCGACCCCGAGGCCGCCTGGGGAACGAAGACCTACCGCGGTGTCGACGCAAACGGCCGGCCATGGGAGAAGGTCAACCGGTGGTTCGGCTACCAGCTCCACCTGATCTGCGACACGATCCACGAGATCCCGGTCGCGTTCGAAGTCCTGCCCGCCTCGGCCAGCGAGGTGAAACGTCTCGTGCCGATGGTCGAGCAGCTGGCGAAGAGCCATCCCGAGATCGTCGAACGCTGTGCCGACCTCTCCGCCGACCGCGGCCTCGACAGCGGCGACGTCAACCGCGCGCTGTGGCAGGAGCACCGGGTCAAGCCGGTGGTCGACACCCGCAGGCTGTGGAAGGACGAGAAGAACGAGCAGGGCTTCGACCCCGGTCAGGACATCACCCGCGCCCTCTACCCCGACGTCGTCGACACCATCGTCTACACCGAGCGCGGCGAGCTCCGCTGCGTCTGCCCCGTCACCGGCGAGCAGCGACGCATGGCGTTCTGGGGCTTCGAGGCCGACCGTGGCACCCTCCGCTGGCGGTGCCCCGCCGCCGCCTACGGCCTCCTCTGCGCAGGACGCGCCCGGTGCGAGCGACAGGCTCTCGACCGCCCCACCGGTTTCGGCCGGGTCGTCCGCGTCCCGCTTGCCCTCGACCACCGCATCTTCACACCCATCCCCCGGGACACCCCCAGCTGGAAGCGCCTCTACGCCTCCAGAACCGCCATCGAGCACGTCAACTCCCGCCTCGACCAGGTCTTCGGCTTCGAGCGCCACACCATCCGCGGCCTTGCCAAGATGCGACTCCGCGTCGGCCTCGCCCTCGCCGTCATGCTCGCGCTCGCCGTCGGCTCCCTCTCCGTCAACAAGCCCGAGCTCATGCGCTCGCTCGTCGGCAAACCCAGACCTCTCCCACGAGCGGCCTGACCAGCCACGCCACCACCTGTTCCGCGGCCACCCTCCACTCCTCGTCGGTCGAGGTGTCTCGCCTCAGGCAGACCCCGCCATGCCTTCTCACCACGAACGCTCCACCAAGCTTGCCCCTCCTGCAAACCGCTCCGCTCCCACCCACAACCCCCCTCACGAAAACCGAACCGCCGCCAACGGCTCACCCACAGCGCAACGACCTCGCCTCCGTGCGCCCATTGTGTTCCACGCTCGCCATGGTGTCGAGCGTGGTGCGTGCGGAGGTCGGGCCACCCGTTGCAGACCGTCGCCAGGCCGCGCGAGTTTCGGAGCCTTCCGGGTGCAGAATCCTCCGCTACTGGTCGACCGGTTGGTATGGCGGCAGCCCTTCCCGTGTCAAACGTCCAAGGGCCTCCGACTGACACCAGAGCGGCAGCACCGCCCTCACGAGCGCTTGCGCCCCACCCGGTCACCCACGACTCGCCTCGACCTACCCGATCCGCGACTTCCGGTCGGCGCAGACGCTCGGTCCCCCGGGTCCCCCCGCTTTCCCCCCTCCACGTGCTCGATGACCTCCAGCATGTTGACCGTTGGCAGGACGTAGCGGAAGTCGGGGGGAAACACGCCCGTGACGGCGGCGAGAGCGCCGCGGAGCGCGCCGTAGAGGAGCGTCAACCCGTTCACGCGAATCACGCGGGGTCGGTCCTCCAGGGGGGTCGACTCCGGCAGGGTGAAGAAGCCGACCGCCGTGGCGTTGACGCTCGCCGGAGGTTCGCCGACGGCTGACCACCTCCGGTCGGCCACCGTCATGGTCAGCCGGAATCGGGAGCCGTCCGCCACCATCTGCTCGACCTCGTAGCCGACGGCGAGCGTGTGGGTATCGTCGGCTGCCTCAGCGCCGACCTCGCGCCAATGGACCTCGAGGTCGGTCAGGCCGAAGTCGTCAAGCTGTAGCACTGGTCCGCTCATCTTCGCCCCCTCGCTCGACCGGGCCCTCGGCGGGCTGAGAATGCTCGTGCCAGTCGCCAGCCGTTTGCGGGCGCACCGCGCCCACTGCCGGGCGCGCGAATCGGAGGACTCCCTTGCCCTCGCCCCATGCTGGCGCCCGGCCGTCGCGGTGCTCGCACACGACCTGCCGCACTGCGTCCGGATGCCGTTCCGCTACCAGCAGGAGAACCCGGGCAGGGCCGTGGGGCTGCCTCCGGCCTTGCTCCCAGTTGCGGAGGGTCGCGAGACTGACGCCGATCAGGCGCGAGAACTCGAGCTGCGTGACACCCAGCCTCTTCCGAACGGCGCGCGTGTCGGGCGCCGGGAAACGGACCTCGCGAGCCGGCCGGCCTTCGCCCTTCTGGATCGCGATCGCTTCCCTCAAGCTGCCGATGAGCTGCTGAAACAGGTCGTCCTTCATGATGCCTTCACCTCTTCCACGAGACGCCGCAGGACCTTGACCTGGCGAGGGCTAAGGTCCTCTTGGTCGGCCTTGGCGTAGGCGAGCAACAGGTAGAGACGCTGCTTGCCCGCAACGACAACGTAGACGACACGCGCGCCACCCCTCTTGCCCCTGCCACTGACCGCCCAGCGGACCTTCCTCGCGCCGCCGGAGCTGGGGATCACCCTCCCGGCTTGAGGCCTCAGCGCCAGATAGGACCTCAGCTGCGTCAGCTCGTCGTCTGTCAACACCCCTCGCCTCGACCGTTGGAAGCCTGGGGTCTCGACGACGGTCATCGGCCCTACGGTACGTCAATGGCGTATCTCGTGTCAATCGCGAGGCCGGGACTGGCTGCTGAAGCGCGCTGGGACCGCGCGTTCCGCCTTCCCGACAAGGCCGGCGATCTGCCAGCGCTGCCGGCAGGAGGAGGTCTCTGGCAAAAGGCAGGGCTGGCGTGCCGATCAGAAGGAGCTGACGGTGTGGCTCAAGGAGGTCGGCCTCACCATCACCTTCGCCCTCGGCTGCTCGCTGGTGTCGTCCCTGACCCTGATCCCGCTGGTCTCGGCCCACGTCCTCCACTCGGGCGGGGGCCGCCCCAACCCGGCCATCGCCTGGCTCGAGGAGCGCTACGTCCGGGTCCTGGCCTGGACCCTCGACCACCGCGGCCGCACCTTCGGCCTGCTGCTCGTGGCGCTGGCGGTGGGGGTCCTGCCGCTCGCCACCAAGTGGGTCAAGACCGCGATCTTCTCCGGGGTCGTCAACCGCCGCCTGTACCTCAGCTACGAGTTCGACGACTTCCGCTACAAGTCCCAGGCCGAGGAGGTCGTCAACCAGGTCGAGACGGTCCTCTTCGCCCACGCCGAGGAGCTGTTCGTCGAGTCGGTCTACAGCTTCTACACCGAGAACGAGGCCGGGACCACCATCACCCTCGCTCGCACCGACCTCGACGACGACGAGACCAGCCGCCTGCGCGACCGGATCCGCGCCCTGCTGCCGCCGACCCCGGGGGTGCGGGTCCTGTTCCAGGAGGAGGCGGACGAGGGGGGCACCAGCACCTTCTTCTCGGTGCGGCTGTTCGGCCAGGACGGCGGCCAGCTGCTCGACCTCGGGGACGAGGCCGCGCGACGGCTGGAGAGCGTCCCCGGGGTGGTCGACGTCACCCGCCCCCGCGCCGGCGGGC
>CAYTJW010000542.1:0-4392 GCA_964438135.1 uncultured Thermoanaerobaculia bacterium | reverse complement strand
GGCTGGCCCTGACCGGCACCACCGACCGCGGACTGCCCGCGCCGACCGGCGAGCTCGACGCGCTGCCGCTGCCCGACCTGCTCGCCGCCCACCCCGGCCCCGGCCCCGACCCGGCCGCGCTGCTGGACCAGCTCGACCTGGCATTCCTCGGCCGCGCCACCGCCGGCGAGGTCGAGGCCGAGCTCGACGCCATGCCGGTCGAGGGCTCGGCCTGGGTGGCCGAGCAGTTCGCGGCCGACCTGTTCCTGGGCGACCTGGTCTCGTCCTGCCTCGGCGTCGAGGTCGACGGGCAGCGGCTGCGCACCCACCGCCGGTTCCTGGAGCGGGCGCTGGCCCGACCCCCGGCCGAGCTCGCCAGCGTCCGCTTCCGCCAGGCGACCCTGCGCGAGATGGAGGCCTCCCCGGGGCTGGCGCGCGCGGCCGAACGGCTCTTCCTCGCCCTCCACCAGCTGCTGTCCCTGCTGCGCGCCTCGCGGGACGACGCCCGCCTCGAGCCGGTCCGCTTCCGGCTCGACGTGCTCTCGGCCTTCCGCGCCGTCGTGACGCTGATGGCGGAGGGCTTCGCCGGCGCGACCTCCGGCCTCGCCCGCCTGGCCACCGCCGGGGAGACCATCCGCCGGTCCCAGGCCTTCCGCCGGGTGGAGGCGCTGCTCGACCACCAGGAGCGCATGGCCACCCTGCGCCTCGAGGCGGTGGTCGGCGCCGACGGCCGCCTCCGCCACCTCGAGATCGCCGGGCTCGAGGAGCGGCGCCGCAACCCCTTCTACCGGCGGCCGCTGCGGCGCTGGTGGGACCGGCTGCGGGCCCTCTACCGCCGCTACGAGCTCGACCCCGAGGAGCTGGTCGACCGGCTGGTGATGGGCGTCTACCAGGACGTGGCGCCGGCCCTGGTGCGGGTGGCGCAGCTGGTCTGCCACCTCGAGCTGTACCTGGCGGCGCGCACCTTCGCCGCCACCGCCCGCGGCCGCGGCCTCGAGGTCTGCCTGCCCGAGCTCGCACCCGGCGCCGCGCCGCGCCTGGACGGGCTCTTCAACCCCCTGCTGCTGGCCCTCACCGCGCGCCCCGTGCCGTCCGACCTGGCGTTTGCCGAGGCCTCCCCCATCGCCCTCGTCACCGGCCCCAACTCCGGCGGCAAGACCCGCCTCCTGCAGGCCCTCGGCATCGCCCAGGTGCTGGCCCAGGCCGGGCTGTACGCCCCCTGCGCCCGGGCCCGGCTGCCGCTGGTGCCGGGCCTGTTCGCCTCGATCGTCGAGGTCGACCGGGCGGACCAGGCCGAGGGCCGCCTCGGCACCGAGCTGGTGCGGCTCAGGACCCTGTTCGAGACCGTGCCGCCGGGCTCGCTGGTGCTGCTCGACGAGCTCTGCTCCGGCACCAACCCGTCCGAGGCGATCGAGATCGTCGACATGGTGCTGCGCCTGCTGCGGCGGCTGCGACCGGTGGCCTTCGTCACCACCCACTTCCTCGACTACGCCCAGCGGCTCCTGGCGGCGACGCCGGCCGACGGCCTCGCCTTCCTGCAGGCCGAGGTCGACCCCGCCGCCGGCGCCACCTACCGGTTCGTCCCCGGCGTGGCCACGACCTCGCTGGCGGTGGGCACGGCCGAGCGCCTCGGCGTCACCTTCGCCGAGCTCGAGCGGACCCTGGCGCGACGGGCGGGAAGCGCGAGCGATCAGCCGTCAGCGATCAGCGGTCAGCGCCGCCACCCTCCCGAGGGACGGTAGCGTCGCCTCACAGCAGCTCGCACAGGCGGCGGAAGGTGGCCAGGCCGGGGGCGGTGCCGAAGCGCGCGACCAGGACCGGGTCGTCCCAGCGCAGGAACGGGTTGGTCCGCCGCTCCTCGTCCAGGCGCAGGGGGACCGTGGGCGCGCCCGGCCGCGCCTCGAGACGGCGCAGGCGGGCCGCGAGGGCGGGCTGGTCGGGGTCGAAGCGGGCCGCCTCGCGGACGTACTGGAGGGTGTACTCGTGGCCGCACCAGATGCGGCTCGCGGGCGGCAGAGCGCGCAGAGCCTCGAGCGACCGGAACATCTCGTCCGGCGTGCCCTCGAACAGGTTGCCGACCGTGCCGCCGAACAGGGTGTCGCCCGAGAACAGGTCGCCGCCGCCGGGGTCGCCCGCGTCCGGCACGAAGTAGGCGAGGTGGCCGCGGGTGTGGCCCGGCACCGCCATCACCCGGGCCTGGCCGGCCGGCAGCTCGACCGCGTCGCCCTCGCCGACCGCCAGGTCGAGCCGCGGCAGGCGGTGGCGGTCGGCGGCGGCGCCGACCACCCGCGCCGCGGGGTGGCACCGCACCAGCTCGGCCACGCCGCCGACGTGGTCGCGGTGGTGGTGGGTGAGGAGGATCGCGTCCAGGCCCAGGCGCTCGGCCTCGAGCCAGGCGAGGGCCGGGGCGGCGTCGCCGGGGTCGACCAGGACCGCCGCGCGGTCTGAGGCGAGGGCGAAGACGTAGTTGTCGGTCAGGGCGGGCAGGGCAGTGACGCGCATGCCCCAGTCTACGACCAGCCGGGGCGGGGTCGAGCGGTCAGCTCTCAGCGTCCAGCGTTCAGCTCCCCGGCCCCCATGGAGTGGGGGAGGTGGGACGGCGGGGGTCGTCCGGATGGCAGGAGCCCGACCGCCCCTGAGCGCCGCTCTGCGGCCGATGTCGCCGCTACGGGTCGGGCGGGGGAGCCGACAGCTGACAGCTGACGGCTGACAGCTGACAGCTGACAGCTGACAGCTGACGGCTGACGGCTGACGGCTGACGGCTGACAGCTGACAGCTGACAGCTGACAGCTAGAATGTCGGCGATGCGCGTGCCCTGGTTGCCGCTCGCCGGTTCGGCCCTGCTCGCCGCGGCGGCCCTCGCCTCCCCCTTCGGCGTCAACGGCCACACGCCCGACCGGACGGTGGTGGGCCGCATCGCCCTGGTCGGCGTCGGCTGGGTCCGGGTCGACCTCGTCTGGGCCCTGGTCGAGGTCGAGCCGGACGTCCTCGACTGGGGGCTGTACGACCAGGTCATCGGCGACCTCGAGGCGCGCGGCCTGCGCGTCTACGCCACCCTCCAGGGCACGCCGGCGTGGGCGACCGACGGCGCGGAGCTGTCCGGCGTGCCGCGGTCCGCCGACGACTGGCGGGGCTTCTGCTACCGCGCCGCCAGCCGCTACCGCGGCCGGGTGCGGGCCTGGGGCTTCTGGAACGAGCCCAACATCCGGTTCTGGGACGGCAGCCGGCAGCAGTACCTGGACACCATCCTCCTCCCCGGCCTCGAGGCCGTGGCCCTGGCCGACCCCGCCGCCCTCCGCTGCGCCCCGGACCTCGCCCACCTCTCCAGCGGCGACTGGGACGCCTGGCTCGAGCGGGTGGTCGAAGAGGCCGGCGACCGGCTCGACGTCGTCACCCACCACCTGTACCCCGACGGGGTCGACGCGGGCTCGGTCACCGACGCCCTGGACGAGCCGCCCCAGTGGCCCTGGGACCCGCCCTCGGTGCGGCAGGTCCTCGACCGGGCCGGCTGGGGCTCGCGGCCGTTCTGGCTGACCGAGACCGGGGCCGAGGCGGACGAGCGGGGCGAGGCCGCCCAGGCGCGGTTCTACCGCGACCTGCTCGGGCAGTGGTTCGGTCCGGGGCGGACCCGCTCCTGGCTCGACCGCGTCTTCTTCTACCAGGTCCACGACGACCCCCGCTACCCCGACCAGACCTGGGGTCTGCTCGGGCCCCCACCCGAGCTCGCGCCGCGCCAGGCGTTCGCCGCCTACCAGCAGGTCGTCGCCGAGGCCGAGGTCGACGACGCCGAGCTCGAGCTGGCCGGCGTGCCGGCCTTCGCGGCGCCGGGCGAGCGCATCCGCTGCGCCGTCCGGGCCTCGAACTGCGGCTCGACCACCTGGGACCCGGCCGGCTGCCGGCTGGTGGTCAGTGCCGGCCCCCTGGCCAGCGCCGGCCCGGTCGACGGCCTCCCCGGCCCGGTCGCCCCGCACCGGGCCGTCGCCCTGGGGTTCGACCTGGTCGCCTCCACCAGCGTGTCGGCACCGGCCGCGACCGTGGTCCGCGCGCGGCTCGAGCGGCAGGACGGGGCCCGGTTCGGCGACGAGGTGCGGCGGAGCCTGGTGGTCTCGCCGCAGGCGCCGGCCACGGTGGTGGTGCAGCCCGCGCCGGTGGTGGTCTCGTCCGGCGGGGAGGCGACCCTGGCGGTGGTGGCGACCAGCCCCACCCCGCTCTCCTACCGCTGGCGGCGCAACGCCGTCCCGTTGAGCGACGACGACCGCTACGACGGGGCGGGCACCGCCACCCTGCTGGTGCGGGCGGCGGACCGCGGCACGGCCGGCGACTACCTGTGCGAGGTGACCAACGCCGCCGGCACGGTCGCCACCGCCGCCGCCACCCTGCGCGTGGTCGGCGGCGACGACGGCCGCCGCGGCC
>CAYTJW010000541.1:0-4395 GCA_964438135.1 uncultured Thermoanaerobaculia bacterium | reverse complement strand
CTCGCCCGCGAGGCGGACGGTCGCGGCCAGCACCGCCACGCCCGCGCCGGCCGGCAGGGGGCGGAGGTCCTCGGGCCGTTCCCAGGCCCAGAGCACCGTCCCGGGCAGGCGAGCCACCGCCTGGCGGCGAAGCTCAGCCCCGTCGCGACCGGGGTCGAGCCCGAGCGCTCCGGCGAGAGCCAGCAGGAGGAGAGGGCGGCTCACGGCAGGACGAGGCGGCCCAGCAGCAGGACCAGGGCCGGGATGAGCACCACGGCGGCCAGGTTGAGGAGCAGGCCGACCCTGGCCATGGTCGTGATCGGCACGTAGCCCGAGCCGTAGACGATGGCGTTGGGCGGGGTCGCCACCGGCAGCATGAAGGCCATGCTGCAGCCGACGGCGCAGCCGAGGGCCGGCGCGATCGCGTCGGCGCCAGCGGCTCGGGCAGCGGCGACCGCCAGCGGCACCATCATGGTGGCGGTGGCGGTGTTGGAGGTGACCTCGGTGAGGAAGACCGCCACCACCGAGAACACCAGGGTGAGGGCGACGGTGGAGCTGGCGCCGGTGAGGCCGACGAGGCCGTGGCCGACCGCCTCGGCGAGGCCGGTCTCGAACATCGCGCCGCCGAGAGACAGCCCGCCGCCGAACAGCAGCAGCGTCCCCCAGTCGACCTGCACCGCCTCCTTCCAGGGCAGCGTCGGCTGCCACTGCCGCCGGTCGACCGGCAGCGCGAACAGCAGGACCACGGCGAGCAGGGCGACCACGCTCTCCGGCAGGAGGGCGGCGAGGGTCTTCCCCGGCGCGTCGCCACCGCCGGAGAGCGCCACGAGGCCGGGCAGGACCCAGAGGAAGACCGTCAGGCCGAACACCGCCAGGACGTTGCGCTCGCCCCGGCTCAGGGGTCCCAACCGGTCCCGCTCGGCGGCGATGAACGCGGTGCCGCCGGGGATGGCGGCCACCTCCGGGGGGAGCAGCACGCGCAGGGTCAGGATCAGCGCGCCGAGCATGCACGCGGTGACGGCGACGCCGAGGATCATCCAGTGGAAGAAGGGCACCCGCACCCCGGCCAGGGTCTCGAGCTGGCCCAGGGCGATCAGGTTGGGCGGGCTGCCGACCGGGGTCGCGACCCCGCCAATGGAGGCGCCGTAGGCGCAGGCGAGCATCAGGGCGGTGCCGAAGCGGAGCCGGGTCAGGTCGACCGCCCGTCCCTGCTGCTCTTCGAGCTGCCGCGACAGGGTGGCCAGCACCCCCAGGGCGATGGGGTAGAGCATGGCGGTGGTGGCGGAGTTCGACAGCCACATCGACAGGCCCGTGGCGAGGACGGCGAACGCCGCGACCAGCCGACGGGTGGAGGCGCCGACCAGCGGGCTGGCGAGGATGCGGAAGGCGAGACGCCGGTCGAGGCGGTGGTGGGACATGGCCCGGGCCAGCACGAAGGAGCCCAGGAAGAGGTAGATCACCGGGTCGGCGAAGGGGGCCAGCGCCTCCCGCGGCGAGGCCACCCGCAGCAGCACCATCAGGATCGGGACCAGGAGGGAGGTGACCGGGATCGGCACCGCCTCCGTGACCCACCACAGCACGACCCAGACCGCGATCGCCGCCACGCGGTGAGCGGCCGGCTCCAGGCCGGCGAACGGCGCGAGCCAGACCGCCGCGAAGGCGAGCGGGCCGAGCGCCAGCCCGACCTTCCGCCGCCGGCGGTCGAAGGCGGCCTCGGTCGGGGACAGGGAGCCCTCGGGCGCGAGAGGCGGCACCGCCGGAGGCGCGTCGGCGACCATGCCCGCCAGTGTACCCGGCCCGCTGCCGCGGGTGGGCGTCCCGGCACGGAGCGAAAAACGCCCCGCCGGCCGACCGGCGGGGCGTGGGGTGCTCGGCGCGGAGGGAGGCTACATCGACACCGGCGGCGGCGCCGGCTCGTCCGGGGAACCGGCCTTGCCGAGCGGACGAACGACTAGGTAGAGGCCGACCGCGGCCATGAACACCAGGGCCAGCGGCCGGGCCAGGCCGGCCGGCAGGCCGGTCGAGGAGACCAGGCTCTCCCACGAGTCCTGGAAGAAGAAGAACACCGCGGCGACGAGGAGCCCCATCAGGGCCTCGCCGGCGATCAGGCCGGAGGCGGTGAGCACGCCCGCGTTCTCGACCCGGGTGCCCTGGGCGGCGTTGAGGTTGCGGCGCCTGACCACGGTGTCGACCACCCAGCGGAAGATGCCGCCGATGAAGATGGCGAAGGTGGTCTCGAGCGGCAGGTACATGCCGACCGCGAACAGCATCGGGCTCTTGACCTTGACCAGGATCAGGGCCAGGCCCATGACGATGCCGACGATCACCAGCGGCCAGGCCATCTCGCCGCCGACGATGCCCTGGGACAGGGTCGCCATGAGGCCGGCCTGGGGGGCGGCGAGCTGGCGGTCGCCGAAGCCGATCCCGCCCTGGGCGATGTTGGAGAAGTGGAGCACGTAGAGGGGGAAGAACATGGTGGCGCCGGCGATGACCACGCCGATCATGTCGCCGATCTGCATCTTCCACGGGGTGCCGCCGAGGATGTGCCCGACCTTCAGGTCCTGCAGCATCTCGCCGGCGACCGCCGACGACACGCACACCACCGAGGCGACCCCGAGCACCGCCGCCACGCCGTGGTCGCCGGACACACCGATGATCACCATGACCAGGGCGGCGACCACCAGCGTGGCCAGGGTCAGCCCCGAGATCGGGTTGTTGGAGGAGCCGATCAGGCCGACCAGGTTGCCGGACACGGCGGCGAAGAAGAAGCCGGTGACGAGCATGACCAGCGCCGCCGTGATGGCGCCGCCGACGACGCCGGTGAAGTAGAAGTAGAGCACGCTCATCGCCACCAGCACCGCGGCGATGCCGATCAGCACGGTCTTGAAGCGGATGTCCCGCTCGGTGCGGACGGTGGTGTCCTCCTGGCTGCCGGCCGACTTCTTGAGGTCGGAGACGCCACGCCTGATGCCCAGCCAGAGGTTCTTGCGCATCTTGTACAGGGTGAAGCAGGCGCCGACCAGCATGCCGCCGACCGCGATCGGGCGGACGATGAACTTCCAGATGTGGTCGGCGAGGGCGACCCAGGTGGACTCGGCTCCAGGAGCGCCGCCGATCGAGGCGGCGAAGCTGTCGATCAGGCCGGGGCCGAGGAAGTAGACCAGCATCGGCACGAACAGGCCCCAGGCCAGCAGCCCGCCGGCGAAGTTGAGGGCGGCCAGCTCGGGGCCGATGATGAAGCCGACGCCGACGTAGGCCGGCGCCACCGCCGGGGCCGAGATGGTCGACACGCCGCCGGCGGTCACGGCGTAGGCGTCGCGCTTGAAGCCGAGCCGGACGAGGCTCCGACCGACCTCCCCGACCTTGAGAATGAAGTCGTTGGACGCGCTGAAGATCTTGAGCTCGGCGAGGAGCTTGACCGCTGCTCCGACACCCATCGCCTCGAACAGCTGGCGGGCGGCGTCGGCGCCCCGCTGGCCAGCCTTGTGGATCTCGGAGGCGGCAACCGACTCGGGGTAGGGCAGCTCGGGGTCCTCCACCATCACCCGCCGCAGCATGGTCACGAACAGGATGCCGAGGATGCCGCCCACGACCATCAACGCGCTGGCCTGGAGGTAGTCCTTGAGGCCCTTGAACTCCCACAGGTGGAGGATGGCGAAGGCGGGGATGGTGAAGATCGCCCCTGCCGCCACCGACTCGCCGATGGAGCCGACGGTACGGGAGAAGTTCTCCTCCAGCAGGGAGCCGCGCAGGACCCGCAGCAGGGCCATGCCGATCACGGCCGCCGGGTAGGTGGCGGCGATGGTCATTCCCGCCTTGAGCCCGAGGTAGGCGTTGGCGGCCCCCAGGACCACGCACATGACCAGGCCGATCAGCAACGCGCGCAGGGTGAACTCACTCATGGAGGTCTCGGGCGAGACCACCGGCTTGTACTTGAGTTCGCTCATCGGGACCACTCCTTCCGGTTGATGGTGGCGGACGAAGCTCCACCGCGAACGACCGCATCGCGGCGGAACCGGATCGGTGGGACGGCCATGTCGCGCGCATTGTACTCGCCGCCCAACTCCTGCGCCATGCCGCCCTCGCAGTGGCTCCCGCTCCCGCTCGTGGTCCCGACCTGCCCGGAATCGCAAAATCTGCGTTGGTGGTTGGCAGAGGTTTGCACGCTCAGACTTGACAAACAGCCACTCAGATTCTAGATTCGACAGGGGAGGAGACCGGAGATGGCCACCGAGCGCTTCACGATCAAGGCCAGCGAGGCCCTGCAGGAGGCCTTCAAGCTCGCGGGCAGCCGCGGCAACCCCGAGGTCACCCCGTCCCACCTGCTGCTCGCCCTGCTCGGGCAGCAGGGGGGCGTGGCCGGCAAGCTGCTCGCCCGCGCCGGCGTGGCGCAGGCCGAGGTGGCGCACGAGCTGC
>CAYTJW010000540.1:0-4402 GCA_964438135.1 uncultured Thermoanaerobaculia bacterium | reverse complement strand
TCAGCCGCACCGTCTGGCCGGCGGTCGAGCCCGGGTCGAGGCGCAGCCGGCGGATCTCCCCCCGCCACCCGGGGTGGGCCCCGACCTCGAGCTCCGCCCGGCCGCCCGCGACCTCGGCCGCCGGCACCGCGACCGCCCGCTCGCCGGCGAACGGCTGCCCGAGGGCGGTCCAGAACAGCTCCAGCTCCCCGGTCGCGAGACCCTCCAGCTCGACCTCCACCACCGCCACCGCCGCCGCGTCGACGGTCAGGTCGGTCGCGATCAGCCGCGGGTCGGTGCCGGTGGCGGTGAGCCCGACCCCGTCGGGGCCGGCGTCGCCGGCCGAGAGCTCGAGCAGGGTCCAGTCCCGCAGCGCCCCGGGCTGGCGGAAGTCGACCTCGAGCACGGTGCGGGGGCCGGCCAGGCGGGCCGGGTCGAGCAGCTCGGTCGGCTGGTCGGCGATCAGCCGGGTCGACACCTGCAGCGACCGCTCGGCAGTGCAGCCGGCCAGGCCGACCAGCAGCAGGGCGGCGCCGATCGCGCGTCGGCGGCGGGGAAAACTGATCGACATCGGTCGCGGGGCGGGGCCGGGCGCCGCCCGACCCTGGCGGCCCAAGTCTAGCGGGGTCGCCCGGGGCGGTCGAGCGGGTCACCGGCGGCGATTGCGCCGGGGCGCCGTCTCGACTACCCTCGCGGCCGTGGCGGACCTCCAGACCACGGGGCGCGTGCTGGCACAGCGCGCGCGATGAGCACCTCGGTGAGCACTGCCCTGGTCACCGGGGCGACCGGCTTCCTCGGCGCCCGCCTGGCCGAGACGCTGTGCCGGCAGGGTTGCCGGGTCCGCGCCATGGCGCGGCGGACCAGCGACCTCGCCCGCCTGGCCGGGCTCGGCGTGGAGGTCGTCCAGGGCGAGCTCGAGGACGAGGGCTCCGTGGCCCGGGCCTGCGCCGGCCAGCACCTGGTCTTTCACTGCGCGGCCAGGGTCACGGACTGGGCGCCGCGGGCGGAGCTCGCGCGCGTCAACGTCGACGGCACCCGCGCCGTCATCGCCGCCTGCCAGGCCGCGGGCGTGGCGCGGCTGGTCCACACCAGCTCCCTGACCGTGCTCGGCCTGCCCCGCGACCGGCGCAGGGTCGACGAGACGACGCCGCTGGCCACGCCGCCGGTCGACCCCTACACCGACAGCAAGATCGAGGGCGAGCGCCTGGTCCGCGCGGCCCACGGCGCGGGCGGCCTCGAGACCACGGTCGTCCGGCCGGGGGTGATCTGGGGCCCGGGCGACCCCACCGTCCTGCCGCGGATCGCGGCCCTGCTTGAGCGCGGGCGGATGGTCCGCATCGGCGGCGGCGGCAACGTCGTGGCCACGACCCACGTCGCCAACCTGGCCGAGGGGATGGTGCTGGCGGCGCGCGCCGGGGCCGCCGGTGGGCAGGTCTACCACGTGCTCGACGGCGAGCAGCTGACCGCCGGCGAGGTGGTCGACGCCCTCGCCGCGGCACTCGGCGCCCGGCCGCCGCGGCTGTCGCTGCCGTTCGCCGCGGTCTACGGGCTGGCCCTGGCGAGCGAGGCCGTGGCCCGGCTCGGCCGCCGCGCCACGCCGCCGGCCCTGACCCGTTACGGGGTCCGCCTGGTCGCCTGCGACTGCCGTTACGACACGGACAAGGCGCGGCGCGAGCTCGGCTACCGGCCGGGGGTCACCTTTGCGGCCGGCGTCGCCGAGCTGGCGGAAGGCTGGCGGCAGGAGGGTGGCGCGCCATGAGCCGGGCCGACGCGGTCAAGCTCCGGATCGAGAGCCTCGGCGTCTACCTGCCGGAGACGGTGGTCACCACCGAGGAGCTGATGGCCTCCTGCCGGCACCGGCCGCGGCTGGACCTGGAGCGGATCACCGGCATCCGCGCGCGGCGGGTGGCGAAGGGCGAGCACGCCCTCGACCTGGCGGTCAGGGCGGCCGAGCGGGCCCTGGCCCTGTCCCGCCACTCCGCCGCGGACCTCGACGTCGTCGTCTGCACCAGCATCTCCAAGCACGACCGGCCGGCCGAGTTCAGCTTCGACCCGCCGACCGCGGTGCGGGTGCGGCGGGCGATCGCGGCCGACCGCGCCCTCGCCTTCGACGTGGTCAACGCCTGCGCCGGCATGTTCAACGGCATCTGGGTGCTGCAGGGCATGATCCGGAGCGGCGCGGCGCGCTGCGGCATGGTGGTGAGCGGCGAGCAGAACATGCCGCTGGCCGAGACCGCGACCCGCGAGGTCCGCCACAGCCTCGACCGCCAGCTCGCCGCCATGACCCTCGGCGACTGCGGCGCGGCCCTGGTCCTCGACGCCTCGCCCGACCCGCGCCACGGCTTCCACTGGCTGGACCTGGTCACCGGCGCCAGGCACGACCACTACTGCCACTCGCGACCTTCCACGCGCGGCCCGGGCGGCGTGCTGCTGACCCGGGCGGTCGGCCTGCAGAAGACGGGCAACCGGCACTTCCCCTTCTACTACAAGCAGGCCGTGGACGGGTCGGGGTGGTGCCTCGACGACGTCGACCACGTCATCCCCCACCAGGTCTCGGTGCGGGCGATCCGCCAGGGGGTCAAGGCGGTGCGGCGCTTCATGGGCACCGAGCTGCCGGACCACTTCCTGTGCTGCGCCGAGGAGTACGGCAACACCACCACCACCAGCCACTTCCTCGCCCTGCACGAGTTCATCCTGCGCGGCCGCATCCAGCCGGGGCAGAACCTGCTGTTCGTCAGCGGCGCGTCCGGGATCGTCATCACCCACGCCACCTACACCCTCGACGACCTGCCCGACCGCTACCGCGCCCACCTGCTTGGAGCGTCGTGATGCGCCGCTGCCGCGTCGAGAGCCTGGGGGTGAGCCCGCCGCGGCCGCGACGTCTGCTCGGCCGCCGGTGGGGGTCGCTCCGCCACGCGGTCGAGGCCGGCCGCCGCTGCCTCGCGGCCTCGCACTACCACCCGGCCGACGTCCGCGTCCTGGTCAACGTCGGCATCCACCGCGACCGCCACGTCTGCGAGCCGGCGATCGCCGCCTACGTCCAGCACCGCCTGGGTGTCAACGTCGAGTTCCAGGGCCGCCGCACGCTGGCCTTCGACCTCCTCGGCGGCGGCTGCGGCGTGCTCACCGCGCTCCACGTCCTCACCTGCCAGATGGCGGCCGGGGAGGTCGACGTCGGCATGGTGGTGGCGAGCGAGGTCGACTCCGACCGCCGCCCCGACCCGTCCTGGCGCTACCCGCCGAGCGGCGCCGCGGTGCTCGTCGACGTGTCGCCGCGGGCGGCGGTCGGCTTCGGCGCCTTCGCCTTCCAGACCGACGACCGCCACGCCGACCTCGCCACCTCGGTGGTCAGCCTGCGCGAGCCGCGCGGCCGCCTGCTGCTCCACCGCGGGGAAGGGCTGGAGGACGCCTGGCTGGCGCTGGCCGGGCCGGTGGTCGACGAGGTCCTCGAGCGAGACGGGCTGCGTCGCCAGGACGTCGACCTGGTCGTCCCGGCGCAGGTCTCGGCTCCCTTCCTGGCACGCCTGCCGGCCGCCCTCGGCCTGCCCGCCGAGAAGGTCCTCGACCTCACCGACCGCCTCCCCGACACCCTCACCACCTCGGTCCTCCTCGCCCTCCACGAGGCCCGGGAGGCGGGCCGGCTCGAGCCCGGCCGCACGGCGCTCCTGCTGGCCTGCGGCGCCGGCGTGACGGTGGGGGCGGCGACCTGCCGGTTCTAGCGGCACCCTCCCCGCCGGTCGAGACGTGCATCGCAGCGCGTGCTCGCGGCCCAACGTGGACGCGGACCTGGACCTGGACCTGGACCTGGTCCTCGACCTGGACGGAGTCGAAGCGCGTCCACGACCACGTCCACGTCCACGTCCACGACCACGTGCCGAGGCGTCCCATGGAACCTGACTCAGCCGTGAGGATCTCGTTCCCTCAAGGACCCTGGCGGGAGTCCCCCGAGTCGCCGCCCGTGGCCCGGCCCCAGTCGAGGACCCGCAGGCTGACCTCGAACTCGCCGCCCGCGCCCCAGCGGTAGGAGCGGTGGCGGTGGACGAAGACCCGCTCGACCGTGGCCTCGTCGAGCCGGGCGGGGTCGAAGCCGGGCTGCCAGGCGGGGTTGAGGGCGAAGCGGGGCCGCCGGGCCGCGACCTCGGCCCAGGTCCGGCCGGCGCGCGCCCAGGCCGGCGCGTCGGGGTTGACGATACCGGCCGGGTCGAGCACGGGGACGTTGCCCGCGAAGCCCACCACGCCGATGTCGCCGGCCAGGACCAGGTCGCCGGGCCGGGCGTTGGCGGCGAGCCAGTCGGCGGCGGCGAGCAGGGTGCGGCGGTGGTAGTCCTGGTAGGCGAGCACCGCCGGCCGGTGCAGCGCGGCCACGGCCAGCGACTGGGCCGCAGCCAGGGCCAGCGCCGCGACCACCGGGCGACGGCGCCCG
>CAYTJW010000539.1:0-4418 GCA_964438135.1 uncultured Thermoanaerobaculia bacterium | reverse complement strand
GAGGCGCCGGTCGGCGGCGGCGGCTACCGCCGGTTCGGGTTGTGCCGGCCCGGCTTGCCCTCGACCCGCTCGACCGGGTCGTTGACGTAGACCTCGCCCAGGCCGATCGGCGAGGTGACGGTGCCGCCACGGCGGTCCTCGCCGATGCCGTCCGTGGTGCCGAGGTTGACCGGCACCTCGCCCCGCCCGCCGTGGCCAGGGCGGGCCGGCGTCGGCGGCGGCCGGAGGGTCGCGCGGCGGGGAGGTCAGGCGCGACCGCTGCGGGTCGCCTTGGCCTCGAGGATCTGGACCACCGTCGGGTCGACCCCCAGCATTCCCTCGAGCGAGACCCGCCGCAGGTTGGCGATGGACTCCTCCGGCGAGTGGCCGAGGACGCCCTCGTCCGACGACAGGCCGTAGCCGCCCAGGGCCATGAACGCGGCGCGCATGGAGGAGTCGGCGCCGCTGACGATCTTCATCGCGCAGCCCGGCTTGGCCCCGTCGCAGATGATGCCGCACAGGTCGCCGATGCAGTTGTCGACGGCGAGGGTCATCCTCTCGAGGTCGACCCCGGCCTGCTGGTAGACCAGCCCGATCGCCGTGCCGATGCCGGCGGCGATGGCGCAGCCGCAGATCACCGACAGCTCGCCGACGTGGCACTTGACGTAGGAGTTGACGGCGTGGCAGACGGCGATGCTCTCCTCGACGCGCGCCGGCTCGACGCCGCGGGCCGTGCCCACCAGGTGCGGCACCAGCGTCGCCAGGCAACCCTGGTTGCCCGAGCCGCCGGAGGTCATGACCGGCTCCGGCAGCCCCCCCATGCGGGCGTCCACCGCGCACGCCACGGCCCGCTTGACGCGGTAGAAGAGGTCGTCGGCGATCAGCCCGTCCGCCATCATCCGCTCCAGCTGCCAGCCGGTCCGCCGCATCGCCGGGCCCTTGTCGGCGATGGCCAGGTTCATGGCGACGCCGCGCCGGATGTGGGCCCGCGCCCGCTCGTCGAGCTCGAGCGCCGCCCGCAGCACCTCCTCCAGCCGCATGCCCCGCAGGACGTCGCGGTAGGTCCGGGTCTCGGTGCGGGCGCGGTGGTCGCCGGCGAGGGCGGACCGCCCGTCCTTCTCCAGGCAGGTGACGTTGGCGTGGCCCTCGCTGACGACGCAGCGGACCCGGCAGCCGTCCCTCTCGGCGCGCACCTCGACGCGGAAGCCCCGCTCCTCCGGCGTGCACCGGTAGCTGACGGCCCCCCGCTCGAGCAACCCCCGCGCCCGGCTCAGCGCCTCGGGCGTCGCCGCGGTGAGGATCTCCAGCCGGAGGTCCGAGCGGCCGATCGCGGCCCCGAGCGCGGCGGCGACCACGTTGCCCTTCTGGCCGCCGCTGTTGGGCACCGTCACCGCGGCGCCGTTCTTGTAGGTGCCGGGGTCGACCAGCAGCTCGAGCCCGGTCGGCGGCGCCCCCAGCAGCTCCACCGCGGTCGCGGCCGCGTAGGCGCAGGAGATCGGCTCGGTGCAGCCGACGGCCGGGAACACCTCGTTGGCGAAGATCTCCTCGAGCAGGCCCATGCCGGTGGCCCTCCCCTGTCCGGCAGTCTATCGCGGGCCCGGGTGCCCGACGACCCGTCGTTCGAGTCGGCGTCCGTCGTCCCGCTCTCAGCGCCAGTCGCCGTACAGCTGGAATGCGGCCCAGTGGAACGGGTGCGACGGGTCGCGCCCGGGGCCGTCCCGGGGTGACGGCGCGAGCTCGCCGCGGAGGAACGCGAGCTGCGCCCGGCGCAGGGCCTCGTCCTTGGGCAGGCCGGAGCGGAGCCCGTGGTAGAAGAGCCGCATCAGCTCGGCCGTGCTCGCGTCGGCAACGCTCCACAGCGAGGCCATGACGCTCCTCGCCCCGGCGTACTGGAAGGCGCGGGTCAGGCCGAGGGTGCCCTCGCCCGCGACCTCCCGGCCGAGGGCCGTCTCGCACGCCGACAGCACCACCAGGTCGGCGTCGAGGCGCAGCTGCTCGAAGACCTCCCACGCCTGCAGCAGGCCGTTGTCGCGGCCCTCGGCGGGCGGCTCCGGGATGGCGAGGGCGAGGCCCGAGGAGAGCGGCCTCTGCTCGTCGACGAAGCCGTGGGCGGCGAAGTGCAGCACGGTCGCGTCGCGACCCACCGCCTTGGCCCTCTCCTCGGTCGCCTCCGCCCCCAGCCACACCGTGGCGCCGCCCCCGAGCAGCGCGCCGATGCCCTCGACCTCGACGCGGGAGGCGGGCAGGGGATCCAGGCGCGGCCCGCCGCTCGCCGCTCGCCACTCGCCGCTCGCCCCTGAGGCGGGGTAGCTGGGGTCGCCGAAGGCGACCAGGCTGGTCGCCGCTCGCGGCCGCCGTGCGAGCTCGAGCTGGGCCATGACCGTGGCCGAGGCGACCACGGACAGGGGCCGGCCCTCGACCAGATACCGGTCGCCGTCGACCAGGGCGGCGAAGGGCAGCAGGTGGAGGGGGCCGTCCGGGACCAGCACCAGCCGCTCGGCCCGGCGGACCGCGTCCGCGACCGGCGCGAGGAGGGTGTCGAAGAGACGTCGGCCCTGCTCCCGGACCGCCCCGTCGTCGGCCGCCCCGCTCGGGACCCCGGCGACGAGGTTGCGGAAGCGGTCGACCCGCTCGCCCAGCCTCCGCTCGCCGATCGGCAGCGCGGCCACGCGGAGCTCGCCCTGCCCCTCGACCACGAACAGGTGGGTCCGCTCCTGCCCCACGCCCCAGGACAGCAGCACCGTGCCCGGGTCGAGCGCCGCCCGGGTCGCCGCGAGGTCGAGCGGCTCCGGGTAGCGCAGCTCGGCCAGGCGGGGCGAGGCGGCCCGCACCCGCGCCCGGAGGTCCTCCTGCTGGCGGCGGGCGGCGTCGAGCTCGGCCTCGACCCGCCGCCGCCCCTCCTCGTCCCCGGCCTCGAGCTGCCCCAGCGCCGCCAGGGCGCGGTCGTGGTCGGAGTTGGCGTGGCGTCGCTCGCGCTCCAGCTCGGCCGGGACGCCGGCGGCGACGATGTCGCGCTCGGCGAGCAGCGCCAGCAGTGCCCGCCCGCGCGCCCTCTCGAGCACGCCGAACGCCTCCTCCGCCAGCCCCACCTCGAGCAGCAGGTCGACCAGGTCGCGGTAGACCCCCAGGTGCTCGGCCCGGAACTCGCCCAGGTTCTCCGGCGTGCCGCCGATCCTGAGCTGCTGGGCCTCGAGTGCGGCCACCGCCTCGCGCAAGGCGGCGAGCGCCTCGTCGCGCCGGCCCCCGTCCCGCAGGACGAGGCCGAGGAAGTGGCACACGGTGGCCTCCTCTGAGCTCCCCGGCGCCAGCTGCCGGTTGATCGCGAGCGCCCGGCGCAGCGGGCCCTCCGCCGCCTGGAGGTCGCCGCGCTCGAAGGCCAGCCGGCCGAGGTTGCCGAGGCTCCAGGCCTGCTGCAGGCTGCCCGGGGCGACCCGGTCGAGGATCTCCAGCGCCTGCCGCTGGAAGCCCTCCGCTGCCGCGAGGTCGCCGCGGGCGCGGGCCAGGCCGACCATCCCGGTCAGGCTGGAGGCGACCTCGGCCGAGCCCGGGGCGAGGCGCTCGCGGATGGCGAGGGCGCGGTCGAAGAGGGCCTGTGCGGCCTCGACGTCGCCCCGGTCGAGGGCGAGGCGACCGAGGCCGTGGAGGTTGCTGGCGGCGTCGAGGCTGGAGGGGTTGACGCGCTCGACGATCTCGAGCGCCCGGCGCTGGTAGGCCTGGGACGCCTCGAGGTCGCGCCGGTGCCAGGTCAGGTTGCCGAGGTTGCCGACGCAGGCGGCGGTGTCGAGGCTGTCGGGCCGGATGCGGTCGAGGACCTCGAGCGCCTGGCGGAGGTACCCCTCGGCGGCCTCCAGGTCGCCGCGGTCGGTGGCCAGCGTGCCGAGGTTGTTGAGGGTCCCGGCCAGCTCGAGGCTGCCCGGGGCGAGGCGCTGGTTGATCTCGAGCGACTGCGCGTAGAGCTGGCTGGCGGCGGCGAGGTCGCCGCGGGCGTGGGCCACGCTGCCGCGGTTCTCGAGCGCGGCCGAGAGCTCGCGGGTGTTCGGGGCGAGCACCCGCTCGATCGCGAGCGCCCCGTCGAAGCGGCGCTCGGCGGTGGCGAGGTCGCCGCGCCTCCAGGCCACCAGGCCGAGGTTGTTGAGGGTCCCTGCCAGGTCGTGGCTGCCCGGGACCAGCCGCTCCTTGATCGCGAGCGCCTCGCCCCAGCGCGCCTCCGCCGTCTCCAGGTCGCCGCGGCTCCAGGCGACGTTGCCGAGGTTGTTGAGGCTCCAGGAGACGTCGATGCGGCCCGGGCAGAGCCGCTCGCGGATCGCCAGGGCCTGGAGGTGGTGGGCCTCGGCCGCCTCCAGGTCGCCGCGGCTCCAGGCCACCAGGCCGAGGCTGTTGAGGCTGCGCGCCGCGGCCATGCTGCCCGGTGGCCGCGCCTCGAGACCGAGCGTGAAGGC
>CAYTJW010000538.1:0-4419 GCA_964438135.1 uncultured Thermoanaerobaculia bacterium | reverse complement strand
GGCCCTACCCGCCCCCGCCGGGCGCGCCCCTGCCCGATGGCCCGGCCACCCGCTCGCGCGCGGCCCCCGACCGGCTCATGCTGCCTGGCTCCTGCCACCCAGTGTAGCCCAGGCCGCAACCGGGCGGGGCCCGCGCCGCGATCGGCGCCCCGGTCAGGCGGTCGCCGTGCCCTCGTGCAGGCCGAGGAAGCGGCGGAGGCCGTCGTCGAGCGCGCGCAGCTCCTCGGGCCGGACCCGCCCGTAGAGGCGCAGCACGCGGCTCTTGTCCACCGAGCGGACCTGGTCGACGAGGGCGAACGAGGGCTTGCGCAGGCCGGAGGGGCCGGGCTCCAGGCGGGGGTAGAGCAGACCCTCGCCGGGAGTGCCGGTGAGCGGGACCACGGCCAGCAGCGGGAAGCGCTGGCCGTCGGCCACGGCCGGGTCGCTCACCGCCAGGCACGGGCGGGTGCCGCGCTGCTCGTGGCCGAGGGTGGGGTCGAGGCCGACCAGGAGCAGAGTGCCGCGCTCGACCCTCACCGGCCGACCTCGACCCAGCCGCTGCCCGGGACCCAGCGCACGCGGGTGCCGGCGGCAGGGTCGAGCAGGTCCCGGTCGTCGTCGGCGGCGAGCGCGAGCCACGCATCCTCGCCGACCCGCGCCAGCTCCTCGCTCTCGGGGTGGGGGTTGTCGAGCGAGCGGCGGAGCTCCTCCTGCCGCCGCCGCTCGAGGGCGTCGAGGGTGGCCTCGAGCACGAAGCGGCTCCGGTTCGGCTCGCGCCGGTCGATCTCGTCGACGACCTCGTCCGGCAGGGTGACGGTCACGCGGCGCATCGGTAATCCTCCACGGTATGATCATACCACTGTGCGGCGCTGCCGGACCTGCGGCGTCGGGGCTGGCGGTGGCCGGTGTGCTCGCCGGCGGCGGCCTCCGGGCGGTCCCCGCCGACGTGCACGCCGTCCGCCTCGGACGCGCCGTCAACGACGACCTGACCCTGGTGGTGATCAGGGCGGCGTGAGGGCGCTGCGCGCCCCCTCGCGGCCGGTGTCTGCTACCATCGCCCGGGTAGGGAGGCGACCATGCGCAAGCTCACCTTCGTTCTGCTGCTCCTGGTTCCGACGGTGGCTCTGGCCCAGCAGGGCTTCGAGATCACGCCGTTCTACGGCTACACCTGGGGCGGCTCGATCGAGGCCGAGGACAACGCCCTGTTCGCGTACGACGTCGAGGTCGACGACAGCGAGGCCTACGGCATCACCTTCGACTTCCCGGTCAGCCGCGGCCTCAAGGTCGAGCTGCTGGCGAGCCGCCAGTCCACCCAGCTGATCGAGGACGAGGAGATGTTCGGCCCTGACTTCGCGCTGGTCGACGTCGACGTCAGCTACTACCACGTCGGCGTGCTCTACCAGTGGGACACCAACAGCCGGATCGAGCCCTACGTCGCGGGCGGCCTCGGCGTGGGCATGCTCGAGGTCGACTACCCCGGCGTGAGCGACGAGGACGACTTCTCGGCCAGCTTCGCCGGCGGCTTCAAGCTCTACTTCTCACCGCACGTCGGCCTGCGCTTCGACCTGCGCGGTTACTGGACCAACACCGACCGGGAAGAGGACGACTGGGACTGGGACGACTGCGACGACGACTGCTGGTACGGCGACTGGGACGACCTGACCCAGACCCAGGCCTCGGTCGGCCTGATCGTCGCCTTCTAGTCGGTGCGGCCCGGCCCTCTCGCGGCGCTCCTCGGCGCGGCGGCCGCGGTCGCGGCGGCGGGGGAGGTGGCGCTGGCCCCGTGCCCGCCGCCCGCCGAAACGGTGCTGGCGGCGCCGCCGTGGGAGGTGTGGCGCGACCTGCGCCTGCTCGCCCGCCTCGAGGGCGGCGACCGGGTGGCGATGAGCTCGAGCCACTCGCCCGAGGGGTCGCGGTTCGACCGGCACGGCCCGGACACCTCACGCTTCCTGCGCACGGAAGGCGGCGAGGGGGTGATCTTCGAGGACTCGGGGCCCGGCGCCATCACCCGGATCTGGGTGACGACCGGCGAGGAGGCGGTGAGCCGCCCCATCCCGCCCGGAATCCGGGTCAGGATCCGCCTCGACGGTGCGGCCGAGCCGGCGGTCGACGCGCCCCTCGCCGACCTCTTCAGCGGCCGGCTGCCGCCGTTCGTACCGCCCCTGGTGAGCGACCGGGAGCGCTCGAGCGGTGGCTTCGTCAGCTACGTGCCGATCTCCTACCGCTCCAGCTGCACGGTGTCGCTGGTCGGCGCCGAGCGGGAGATGCTGTGGTACCAGGTGACGGCCCGCAAGGTGGCCGGCGCCGAGCGGGTGACCACCTTCGACCCGGCTGCCCCGCCGGCCGGCTGGGCCGCTTTGCTCGGCTCGGCTGACCCCGACCCCTGGCCCGACACGGCCCAGCCGGTCTCCTCCGGCACCGTCTCCCTCCGCCCGGGCGACCGCCGCCGCCTGCTGCGGCTCGAGGGCCCCGACCTCATCACCGGGCTGCTGCTGTCGGTGCCCGCGACCGCCTGGCGCGAGCTGCGCCTCGAGCTGCGCTTCGACGGCCAGAAGCGGGTCGACCTGGCCCTGGCGGACCTCTTCGCGGTCGGCCGCGCCGGCGCCCCGGCGACCCGCTCCCTGCTGGTCGGCGCCTACCCCGGCGGCGAGCTGTACTGCTACTTCCCGATGCCCTTCCAGCGCGAGGCGGTGGCCGAGCTGCGCTGGCCGGCCTCCCGGTTGCCGGCCCCCCCGGTCGAGGTGCGCTACGCGGTGCGCCGCGCCGCCTGCCCGCCCCTGCCGGGCAGCGTGCCCTTCGCCGCCGTCCTGTCCACCGCCAGCCGCGCCGGCGAGCTGTCCCTGGTCGACGTCGCCGGCCGCGGGCGCTGGGTGGGGCTGTTCGCCGAGCTGGGGGCGCGGCGCGGGCGGACCCGCGAGTACCTGGAGGGCGACGAGCGGGTGTTCGTGGACGGCCACCGCCAGCCGGCGCTGCACGGCACCGGCGTCGAGGACTTCTTCGGCGGCGGCTTCTACTTCCGCGTCGACGGCCTCGAGCCGCGGCCCTTCAGCCTGCCGCTCCACGGCCTGGCCTACGACGTCGACGAGGGCGACGGCCGCAGCGCCACCGGCATGTACCGCCTGCTGCTGACCGACGCGGTCGGCTTCAGTCGCGGCCTCGAGGTGCGGCTGGAGGCCGGGCCGACCGGCGAGCTGCCGGTGCGGCTGCGGTCGGTGGCCTACCTCTACCTGGAGAGGAAGCCGCGCTGACGCGCCAGCCCGCGCCCGGCGAGCACCAGCAGGTAGGCGGCGCCGGCGAGGACGATGGTGGTCGCGCCGGCGGGCAGGTCTGGCCCGTAGCTGGCGGCCAGGCCGCCGGTGGTGAAGAGGGCCGCGAGCAGGGCCGCCACCCCCATCATGCCGCGCAGGGTCGGGGCCAGCTGGCCGGCGATGGCGACCGGCAGGGTCAGCAGGGCGATCACGAGGACGATGCCGACCACGGTCGTCAGCAGCACCACGGTCAGGGCGGTGAGGCCGAGCAGCAGCAGGTAGTAGAGCTCGACGTTGAGGCCGCGCAGGCGGGCGAACTCCTCGTCGAAGCAGACCGCCTGCAGCTGCGGGTAGAGGAGGGCGACGACCAGGACCACGACCGCGTCGAGGGCGGCCAGCAGCCACAGGTCGGCCGCGCGCACCAGCAGGATGTTGCCGAACAGGTAACCCATCAGGTCCTGGTTGTAGCCGGGGGTGCGGGAGATGAAGAGCACGCCGACCGCCATGCCCACCGCCCACACCGCGCCGATGACCGTGTCCTCCCGCTCGCGCGAGCGCAGGCTGACCAGGCCGATGAGCATGGCCGCGGCGAGGGCGGCCGCGACCGCTCCGTAGAGGGGTTCGAACCAGGTCAGGCCGTGCACCACCTGCAGGTAGCGGGCGGCGCCGAGACCGGCCAGGACGCAGTGGGCGATGCCGCCGGCAATGGCGGTGATGCGGCGGACGACGACATAGGTGCCGACCACGCCGCAGGCCACCGCGGCGAGCACGCCGGCGAGGAGGGCGTGCTGGAGGAAGGAGTGGTGCGCGACGGCGTGCAGGAACTCAAGCACTGGCCGGCCCCGACCGCTCGTGGTGGACGAAGCGCACCTGCCCGCCGTACATGTCGGCGATGACCCGGCCGTTGACCTCGGAGGTGGGGTGGACGTGGACCTCGCGGTTGACGCAGATGACGGTCCGCACCCAGCGGGAGACGAAGCCGAGGTCGTGCGACACGAGGAGGATGGTCATCGACCGGTTGAGCTCGGCGAGGAGGGCGAAGAAGTCCTGCTCGACCTTCTGGTCGAGGCCGGCGGCCGGCTCGTCGAGCAGCAAGAGCTCGGGTGAGACCGCCAGCGCCCGGGCCACCAGCACGCGCTGCCGCTCGCCGCCGGAGAGGGTGGCGATCGGCCGCCGCTCGAAGCCGGTCAGG
>CAYTJW010000537.1:0-4426 GCA_964438135.1 uncultured Thermoanaerobaculia bacterium | reverse complement strand
GAGGCCCGCGCCCTCGGCTTCGGCCGCGCCGCCCTGCCGGCCTCCAACGCCGACGAGCGGGGCCTGGAGCTGCCCACCATCCCGGTCGCCAGCGTCGCCGACCTGCGCCGGCTGCTGCAGTAGCGCCGGGCCTCGAGGCCGCCGCCGCCGCAGGGCCGGCCCAGCTCCGCACCGGCCGGGTGGAGCAACGGCGCTGCCACCAGCACCGCGACCAACCCCGCCGGCCCCTCCCCTCGAGGGCACGCCGTCGCGCCCGCCCCGGCTCAGTCCGGCGAGCGGTGGGGGGCGGCCAGGTAGCAGCCGACGTAGCCGGGCAGCTGGCGCAGCCCGGCGAGGGGCATGGGCACGCCGGAGACCTTCCGCCGCAACCCCTCGTAGAGCCGGTGCAGCTCGGCCCGGTGGGCGAACAGCCAGGCCTCGAACGCCTCGCCCGCGGCGAGGTCGGGCGGGCGCAGGGTGACCCGGATGGCGTGCAGGAGCACGTCGTCGCTCGGCCGGTACTCGCCGAACACCCAACGGCGCTCCCCGCCGGGCTCGACGTAGGTCACCACCACCAGCTCTTCCGGCACCCCCGGCTCCCCGGCCGCGGCCGCGGCCGCCTCGGCGAAGCCCACGTTGAGCCGGCGCAGCGTCACCACCAGGCCGCGCGGCTCGACCAGCTCGGGGGCGTCGGCCGGTGGCTCATCGCACGGTCGCGCCTCGAACAGCTCGAGCGGCTGCAGGCCCTTCAGCCTCGCCACGCCCATGTAGCGGAGCGCGACGTGCGGGCTGTCGCGCCCGCCCGGCTCGAGCGGCAGGACCGCCCAGCGCAGGCCGTCGTGGAGGGCCAGCCGCGGCGTCACGTCGCGGATCTCCCGCTCCAGCTCGAGCACGAACGGCAGGCTCGCCACCATGCCCTCGTTGACCAGCTCGCCGCGGCCGTCGAGCCACGCCGGGTACGGCCGCGAAGGCCCCTCCTCGCGACCCGAGCGGGCGCCGACGAGCGGCGCCAGAAAGGCGTCGACCGCGCCCGCGTCGAAGCCCGAGTGGACCAGGAACTCGGCGATCTGCTCGACCTCGCGGGTGCTCTTGCCGGTGGTCAGGCGCCCCAGCTCGACGACGCCGTGGCCGAAGAACTCGAAGCGCTGCTCGCCGCTGCCGAGCGCCATCGGCAACAGCCGGTAGGTGCCGTAGTTCATCGCCATCCGCAGGCCGCGGTCGAACGGGAAGCCGCTCCGGCGCAGCTGGTCGTAGGTGCGCTGGATCTCGCACGCCGCGGCGATCAGCTTCAGGGCGCCGCGGGACGAGTAGAAGGCGCCGTCGCCGAGGAACTTCTCGAAGGTGAGGCGGCGCCGCCGCCGGATCTCCTCCACCTGGCTCTGGAAGACGTACATGAACTGCAGCGCCCGCTCCTCCTCGGTCCGCCCCTTCTTGCGCACCTCCTCCAGCTGGGCGGTGAAGCTCGTCAGGTCGTAGACCAGGCCGAACCGGCTGACCGAGGACTCGACCACCCCCGGCGCCGCGAAGTCGAACGGGCGCGTCGACAGGGCGAGCGGCACCGCCGGCGTCCGCCCGGCCAGCCGGGGCCCGGACGCCGAGGGCTCCACCACCGCCACCCGCCGCCGGCAGGTCAGCAGCAGCTCGAGGCGTTTCAGGCGCAGGCCCAGCTCCCGCAACACCCGCACCTGCTCGTCCTCGAGGCCGAGGTGCGCGGCGAGCCCGGCGGCGCCGAGGGCCTCCAGCAGCCGCGGCTCGAGCAGCAGCCGGGCCTGCGCCGGCTCGAGCTCGACCCCGACCGCCATCCGCAACGCCGCCGCCAGGTCCGGCCGCAGGACGAGCAGCTCGCCGAGGGCGCCGGCCGCCCGCTGGCACGCGGCGACCAGGCTCGGCCCGTCGTGGTGGAAGCGCACCCGCAGGTACCCGCGCAGCTGCGACAGGTCGGTCGGCAGCGAGCTCTCGGTGAGGAGCAGCCCGTCGTGGCGCAGCACCGACAGGAGCGGCGTCAGGCGCGGCGCGGCGATCGTCTGCGCCAGGCCCCTCAGGCGCTCCGCCGCGGCCTGCGCGGCGCGCTGCAGCAGGTCGGCGAAGACCCCGGCCAGGACGTAGCGCAGAGAGTCGCCGATGCCCCGGTCGGAGTCCGGGTCGAGGCGGCGGACGACGGCCGGCGCGTGACCGAGCACCGCCGCCAGCTCGCCGCTCGCGAACAGCAGCAGCAACGCCATCAAGCGGCGGCCGTAGTCGTTGGTCAGAGCGTTCTCCATGATGGCCGCCATGGAGCGGCAGTAGCGCTCCCGCTGCGCCATCACCTTGCCCTTGTCGCCGGCGCCGCCCCGGCTCGAGGCGAGGCGGTACTCGACCTCCAGCTCGAGCTGCTTGTCCAGCTCCCGCCGCACCCGCTCCAGGCTGGCCGACATCAGCACCGGGTAGCCGACGGTGAGGACGTGGTCCTCGTCGTGGGCGAAGATCGGGTAGGGTGTCGGCAGCTGGCCCACCAGCTCCGGGAACAGCTCCCGCCAGCCCCCCCTCACCTCCGCCGGGGTGAGGTAGAGGGGGCGGCCGAGGTCCTCCTCCAGCAGCCGCTGCACCTGGTCGTTCGGCCCCTGCTCAGCCACGGCTCTCCCCGCCCAGTGTAGCCTGCCGCGAGCGCCCCGGCTCATCCCCGCCCGCTCTGCGGCTCGGGGTGGGCCGTGGCGGCGTCGTCGAGGGAGACGACCTGGTCGACCTCGTCCGGCACCCGCATCGCCGCCCTCCCCGTCGCTCGCCGTCACCCGCGGCCGGGGCGCGCCTCGGCGGCGGGCGCTAGCCGCCGGCCAGTCGCTGCACCAGCTCGACGTAGGCCCGCATGGCCTGCTCCCGGGTCAGGCCACGGCGGGCGGCCCAGGCGTCGTGCTTGGCCGCGCCGACGAAGTCGAACCCGCCCGGCCGCTCGCCGCTGACGTCGCCCGACACCGCCTGCTTGTACAGGCCGTACAGCTCCAGCATGGTCTCGTTGCTCTGCGACCCGAGGGTCCTGGAACGGACCGCTGCCTGCTCGAACTCGCCCTGAAGGTCCATCGCTCCTCCTCCCCCGGCTCGCCGCCCCGCGCACGGGCCGCGCCCCCGGTCGAGTCGGGATTGTGCCCCATTCCGCCGCCGCTGCATAGCGCGGCGCCCCCTCCTCGACCCCGGCCGCGGCCACCGCTACACTCCGCGGGGTGACCAGCGGCGTCCCGGCGCGGCGCGTCCTGCTCCTGCTGCTCTTCGCGGCCGCCCTCGGCCTGCGCCTCTTCTACCAGCTCGAGCTCACCCTCGACCCGACCTACGACCTGCCCCACGGCAACGCCGCCGGCTTCGTGCGGCGGGCGCAGGAGGTGGCGTCGGGCGACCTCCTGCTGCGCCACGAGGTGCTGTTCTACGGCCCGCTCTACCCCTACTTCCTGGCCGCCTGCTGGGCCCTCGGCGGCGCCAGCCTGGTCCTGCCGCGCCTGCTGCAGGCCCTGCTCGGGGTCGGCGTGGGCCTCGCCGCCCTGGCCGTGGGCCGGCGCGCCTTCGACCCGCCGACCGGCGTCGCCGCCGCGGCCGTGGCCCTGCTCTACTGGCCGGCGCTGTTCTTCGAGGGCCTGCTGGTGGCCGACTCCCTGGCCGCCGCGCTGCTCTTCTTCGGCGTCGCCGTGCTCGTGCTCGGCCTCGACGCCGCGCCGGCCTGGCGGCGACTGCTGCTCCCCGCCGCCGGCCTGCTGGCCTGCCTCAGCGCCTGGGGCCGCGGCAACGTCGTCCTGCTGCTGCCCCTGCTGGTGCTGTGGCCCCTGGTCGCCACGGCCGCCCCCTCGCCGCCGGGCCGCCGGCGGCGGCTCGAGGCCTCGCTGCTGGTCGCCGCCGGGGTCGGCCTCGGCCTCGCCCCGCCCACCTGCCGCAACGGCGTGGTCGAGGGGGACTGGCGCCCCTCGCTGGGCGCGAGCGGCGGCGTCAACTTCTTCCTCGGCAACAACCCCGAGGCGCCCGGCGTCATGCACCTGCCGGTCTCAGCCGGCATCGTCACCGACGCCGACGGCGCCTACTTCGACAACACCCGCGCGGTGGCCGAGCGCGACCTCGGTCGCCCGCTCCGCCCGGCCGAGGTCTCCTCCTACTGGTTCCGCCGCGGCCTGACCTGGATCGCCAACCACCCGGCCGACGCCCTCCGCCTGACCGGCCGCAAGCTGCGCCTGCTGCTCGACCCGTACGAGGTGCCGATCCACAGCAACGCCCAGTACTACCGGGGCTTCTCGGAGGTGCTGCCCTGGCTGCCGGGGTGGGGGCTGCTGCTGCCGCTGGCGGTGGCCGGGGCAGCCCTGGCGCGGCCCGGCCGCGACCACCGCGGCCTGCTGCTCGCGGTCGCCGCGGTCTACGGCGCGTCAGTGGTGGTGTTCTTCGTCGCCGACCGCTACCGCTTCCCCCTCGCCCTGCTGCTCGCGCCCCCGGCCGGGCA
>CAYTJW010000536.1:0-4429 GCA_964438135.1 uncultured Thermoanaerobaculia bacterium | reverse complement strand
TCCTCTCGAAGTACCACCACGACGCACGCCGTGCGAGAGACCGTGTTGCCGGCGCGCCGGCGGCTGTTGGCCGCATCGGGGTCGGCTCTCATCTCATAGGTCGGCATCGTGCAGACGCTGGTCAATGCGCCGAGTAGCGCTGAATGAATCGAGAGAGACGAGCGTGTCGATGTGGTGCTGAGTACCGCACACAGGGCAACGGTATGTGTCGGCGGACAGCCAGTCCATGTCCTCGCTACTTGTGCCACACACAGGGCACACATCCGGCTGCGCGTTCGGGTCATTCGTCATCGTTCTGCCCTCCTACTAGTGGGATAGTGGTGAGCTGCGAGTCCATGAACAGTCGTAGCTCGTCGTCATTCCATCGCGATCCATCATGGTCGTCTATGTGCCAAGTCCCGCGTACGCGCTTGGCTACCGTCAAGGGTGGATGCCAGTCTGGTCTGCACGGTGAGCTGTCTAGCAGGGGTGGGTGAGTGTCACGCTCGTGCGCCGGCTGCTCTGTGTGGCAGTACGGGCAGTAGCTACACTCCCATGGACTGTCGATGGTGATTGACACAAGTTCCTTCTCATCCCGGCCGCGCGCCTTGCGGTAGTGGGCGACGAACGTCGAAGGAAGCGGTGGGGGTGCGGCAGCGATTCCGTTTGCGAGAACGTCCTCTCGCAACTCTTCCAGCATCGCCATCCGCGACGTGACCGGAGTGTGAAGCTCGTGAGGGTCCACCAAGCATTCCACGGGAGCCGTGCTGCCTCCCTGCGCGATGTACTCGATGACCCATGTGCCGATCCCGGGGCGCGTGGTCGCGTACCCGCTGACTTGCCACACGTCTTGTTTCTTGGGGTACGTGTGCGCGTACTTGCTGCTGCGGGGCCTGTAGCTTTTCACGTCCAGGCCGTAGAGCTTGTCGTCCCGGTAGTCAGGCCGAAAGAAGGCGTCTGCTCTTCCCGCCCACGGCGGGTCGAACAACGGCTGCTCATAAGAGACCAGCAATCCTGCCCAGTTGAGGGCCGAGTACGTCAGGTAGTGCAGGCGGTACCCGATCCAGAACATGATCTCTTCGTTTGCGATCGTGAGCGGCGCGCGTACACGCTTCGGCGCTCCTGTGAAGCGGAGCATCGGCGCGCGTGGGCATCGCGCCAGTTCCGAGATGTGCAGATGGTCGTCTTCCCAGTCGTCTCCCTGAGCCGGGTACGGGTCGAGATGGTACTCTGCGCGGTCGGTCGCCGAAAGATACGCTCCGCGAAGCTCCTGCAGCGACGCGAACGTTCCGCGTTTGCTGGTCAGTTTCATTGTCTCCCTCCTCCCCTTGGTGCTGCGCCTCAGAAGGGGATGTCGTCGTCGGGCTCTTCCTCCGGCTCTTCCGGCTTCGCTTGCGCCGGAGGCTGGGCGAGTGCAGCGTCAAGCTCGTTCGTGCTGCCCGTCTCGAAGTAGTGGCGCACGCGCTCGGCGGATTCGAGCGCCATTCCGACCACATCGGCGCTGGATGCATCAAACGCGCCGGCTGCGATCATCGCCGAGGTAAGGGCCACGCCAGCGTTCACGCACGTCTGCAGCACGCTGGTCGTGATGCGCGGTTCCTCTGCCTGGCGTGCGGGCGTCTGTGTTCCGAGCTGCGGTTGCTGCAACTGCCGAATGCCGGTCAGCTTGTACTGAGGCTCGCCGTTGTAGAGCTTCGGCTGAGGCGGTGAGAACGCGTCGGCGGCCGGCAGGTACACCTGCTCATAGGCGACCTGACAGACGGCGTTGTCGGCGATCGCGGCCGTCATGTAAGTGAAGTCCGCGAGGTAGATGGTCGATGATGACCCGTCGGGCGAGAACGCGACCTTCGTATAGGGCTGGGGGATGCCCGCGTTGTTGCCCTTCTTGGGGGTATAGGTGAGCGGGCTTCCGTCCCGGTTCGTGGTGTAGAGTTTGACGGGGCCTTCGTAGATGATGGTGTCTGCCATCTTGGGTACTCCTTTATGGCTGGAGGCCTAGCGCGCGCGCGCGTTTGCAAGCGGCGCAACTGCGAGCGCTCACTAGCGCATCGTCACGTAAGCAGAGCACAGGGGCCTCGCGACGGTTCGTGCGCGCCTCGAACGTACAAAGCTCGATGTGGTGGCAGTCGGTCTTGTAACAGATGCCGATTCCTTGCTCGCCCAGGCAGTCAAGACACGGATTCATGGCTGTACAGCGATAAGCGCTTCGTCGGCTGTCCCGGCCGTGAGCATCGCCCGGGCGATTTCTGAGGCCTCTTGTGCCGCTGACTGCAGTGTCTCGGCGGACACCACGGCGTAGATCGTCGGGCTGCCGTCGAGCACGGCGTAGACGTTCACTCTCATTGCCCGCTCTCCTGGCGGAAGACCTCGTCGCCTTCGAGGCTGAGCAGTCGGGACTGCACGCGGCCGGGTTCCAGTTCCATGATCGCCACGGTGAGCACGTCCCAGAGCTGATATGCGTGCTCGACCGTGAGCGAGCGCACCATGTGGAGCGTCGAGCTGGTGGCGGACTCGGGCCGGCCGATGAACACTCCGCCGATGCTCGCGCGCAGGTGTTCGTGCAGTTCGATCTCCGTGCCGAATGGCGTGTCGATGAGGTTGATCTTGGCGCTTGCGCGCTCGATGGTGGTGGTGTCTTCGATCCTCTCCACGTGTGGTGTGAAGTCGTCTGTAGCCGGCATTTCTCTCTCCCCTCCGTTGTTCGGTTCTCAGCTGCGGCGCGCCGCCATCCAGGCGGCGATATCTGCGGCTGCGAAGCGGCGTACGCGCGCGCCGTTCGAGCGGCGGTAGACGTAGGTCGGTATGTGGTCCGGGTGCTCGGGATCGTCGGCGCGTTGCTCGATGTTCCGGCGGCTCAAGCCGGTCAGGCGCGCTACTTGGGATACCGTGAGCCAATCGGTGTCTGGCAGTGTCAAGATTCCTCCTCTCTTTCGGTGAGTGTCGTCTGTCCTTCCATCGGTGCCGGCGGTCTGGCTGGCGGGTCCGGCCACGGTTCGGTGAACGCAGAATGTGCGTCGGTCTGGATGTGGTCCTGCATCCCAACGCCGAGGTACGTACAGGTGTCGAAGAGAGTGTCGGGGCCGGTCGATGCCATATACGTATACTCCCATGGACTGACGCAAGTGTCAACGTGTGATGCAGTTGTGGGTGAAAAGCGACCCATTCTGCATCATCAGCCAGTAGCGTCCCACGCGATCCATACCCAGAGGGCCATCCATCCGATGATGCCGAGCACGGCGGGACTGAGGTAGCAAGCGGCCGCCCACCAAGGAGCGGCCGCTTTCGGCAGGCGAATGCGCCTCATGCGTCTTCCCTCTCATGCACGCGCACGGTGGAGCGGCTGAGGAACCTGTTCCGCTCGTCGGCGCGCAAGCACGCCGAACTGCAGTACAGGTCTCCGCTCTGGTCCACGTGCGGCGTGGGTGCAGGCTTGCGGCAGAGCGCGCAAGAAACCTGGTAGGAGTGGCCGGACGCCGAGCGCTGGATGCGGCCGGCGGCGACCAACTGCTTGATGGCCACTGCGGCAACTGCGTTCCCGGCCGCGCCGCCGAGTCCGCTCATGCTGGCCGCCTCGCGCTTGAGGTCGTCGGCGCTGATGAGACCGCGCCCGCGCACCAGATTGACGATCGAGGTGTGAAGCTTCTCAGCTTCGGTGCCGATGCTGTCCATGGTTCCTCCCCATTCTTCGTCGTCGTCGTCGATCACGTCGACGATTTCGTAAACTTCACGGATGCTGTTCCACTTGACCACCACGGCGAGGCATTCGATCGGGTCACGGAACAGGATGTCGATGGTCGTCTCCAGGTTGGGGTTTAGAACGACGACGTCTAGCGGGCCGTCGAGCTCGATGGACTGTTCGCGAGTCTCCCATTGCTTGCGGCTGATGATCTCAGCAAGTGCCATGGTTCCTCCCCTTATCCGAAATACACGAGGCCTCCGCGGGCGCGGATGCCGTGGCCGTCGTGGACGAGATCACTGGCGCGCTCGCTGCTCTCGGTGGCCGGCTCGGGCGGGTCAAGCTCCGGCCGCAGGAGCGCGATATGCCGGCGGTCTGCTTCGGCCCAGATTGCTTCAAGCTTGCGCTCCATGGCGAATACCCCGTTCGCGCGGTTCATGCGGGATGCGTTGGCCTGGAGCGCGCGCGTGTCGTGGTAGGCCTCGCGAAGTTGTGCGTTGGTGAGGGATCGGAGTGACATTGTTCAGTTCCTCTCTGCTCGACGAGCGAAGTCGTCGAGCGCTTGACCGGTCTTGGCGGTCTCGTAGATGCGGCAATTCATGTGGTTCCGGTAGACCTCGACCTGGTGCGCGTGAGCGTTCATGCTCACGCCGTTGGGCGCGAGGACGTAGAGGAACCGGCCGGGGTCGTAGCCGGCCTGCATCTTGAGGGCCTGCAGGTCGGTGAGGGCCGCTTGGGCGGCGGCGTCATCGCCGGAGAACACGGCATCGAGGA
>CAYTJW010000535.1:0-4430 GCA_964438135.1 uncultured Thermoanaerobaculia bacterium | reverse complement strand
GAAGCGGGCCGCCCCGGGGACGTCGACGGCCCAGACGAGGGGCGCCCGGGCCGAGCAGAGCAGGGACAGGCGCTGGTCGCCGTCGAGGTCGACCCGGAGGAGCAGGCGCGGGTTGTTGCCGGTGGCGGTCGCGGTGGCGGCCCCACCCGCCGCCCGCAGCTCGAGCTGGAGCGGCGTCCACGCCGCGAGGGCGTCCTGGTCCCGGAAGCCGTGGTCCGCGGCGACGGCTTCGAGAGCGGCGTCGGCCGGCGGGTGGTCGAGCGGGGCCTGGTCGCCAACGAGCCGCGCGACCGGCCGCAGCTCCCGCTCGGCCGAGCAGGCGACCAGCAGCGCCAGGCCGAGGGCCCCGGCCAGCTGCGTCCGCAGTCGCGGCGACGGGCACCGGCGCTCTGGTCGACCCGCTCGCGGCGAGGGTGCCGTCGTTGCCACGCCGCGAGTCTACTCCCAGCCGGGGCTTCCCAAGGCCAGCGCCGATCTCCTCCCCGCGCCCCGACCGCCGAGGCCAGGCCGACCGGCGCGCACGAGCAGGGCTGCCCGGTGCTCGCCCTGAGCGACCGCGAAGGCGCACTCGAGTGGGCGGTGCAAGACGGTTACGTGCTCCTGCTCGCCGTGGCGGTCGACGGCTGACGGCACGCCGCCCGGCTCAGGGCGCGGTCTGCGACCAGGCCCCGGTGCCGCCGAGCTCGAAGCCGTCGGCGAACAGGGTCGGGCCGAGGACGCGGACCCAGACCGGCACGGACTGGCGGTGGCCCTGGTCGTCGGTGGCGGTGACCGTGGCCAGGCGGTCGCCCGCCGGCGTCGCGGCGGCAACCTCGAAGGCGCAGCGGTGCTGCCCGTCCGGGTCCGGCGCCATCGCCGCCTGGGCGGGCCCGCCGAGCTCCGAGAGGTCGGCCTCCACGGCGACGATGGCGCCGTCGTCGAGGGCCGTCACCTCGATGGTGCACGGCGTCGCCACCCCGCCGGCGACCTCGAACGGCACCGCCCGGCCCCCGTCCAGGAAGATGCCGTCGGAGCTGGGGGCGCCGTCGTCGGCCCGGTCCAGGATCACGAGCTGGAAGGCGCCGGCGTTGGCCGGCAGGCCGTCGCGGGTCGCCACCTCGACGTGGTAGGAGCCCGGGCCGAGCGCGACGTCGAGCAGCCCGTCGTCGGTCGCGAGCACGGACGAGGCGCTGTCCAGGAGGGCGAGGTCGACCTCGGTCGAGCCCTGGTCCGCGACCAGCAGCCGCAGGTCGCGGGCCTGGTCGAGCTGGAACGAGTAGCGGAGCGCGAGGTGCTCGCCGGAGGTCGCCCGGGCGTCGACGAACGGCACCCCGTCGACGGCGAACGGGGCGGCCGGCGAGCCGTCGCCGGCGAGCGCGGGGAGAGGCTCGAGGTCGAGGGCGGGGTAGCGGAGCACGACCACCCGGTAGAGCCGGTCGAGCGCCTGCAGGGTCAGCCAGTTGCGGGTGTTGTGGCCGAACTCGAGGCCCTCCGGCGTGAGGTGGCTGGCGCGGTTGTACTGCATCGAGTTGGGGTGGACCCCGTCGTCGAGCAGACCGTGGTCGGGCAGGGGCACCATCGCCCGGTGGAGGTCGACGAACGGGACCTGACGCGCCTGGGCGAGGGCCCGGGCGAGGTGGGACAGGGTCAGGGTCCGCCCCTCGTAGCCGACCCTGAGCGGCGGCGCGGTCAGGACCGGCACCACCCCCCGGCCGAGGCAGCGGTCGACGATCGCGAGCAGGCCCTCGGCCAGGGCGTCGAGCACCGCCCGGTCGTCGCCGTAACCGCCGACGTCGTTGGTGCCGAACATGACCACCGCGAGCAGGGGCCCGACCTCGTCGAGCTCCTGCTCGAGCGGGCTCGGCTCGCCGGCCATCGCCCAGTCGGCGCCGGCGCCGACCTGGGCGGCCAGGCTGACCCGGTCGTAGCTGGTGGTGCCGCCCGGCACGGTCTCCACCAGGAAGTGGTCCATGGCCCCGCGCAGGTAGCCGTACGGGCCGAGGTCCCGGGTCCAGTCCCAGTCGTGGTGCACGGCGGGGTCGTGGTCCGGGCAGGTGAACTGGCTCATGAACTGGCTGTTGACCGTGATCGAGTCGCCGACCTTGACGAACCGGCCGGCGCTCATCCCCTGGCCGAGACCAACGGCGGCGACGTCCCGCAGGTGCGCCGCCACCGCGGCCGTGATCGGCGACTCGAACCGCTCCTTCGGGTAGCGGGTCTCGGCCGCGGCGCCGAGCGCGAGCGCGACGGCGAGGCCCGAGAGCAGCGCGACCGGCCCGGGCGACCCGATTCTGGCGGACGGACGCATCGGCGACACCCCCCTCGGCGACGATCGTCTGCGGATGGTAGCACCGCGGCGGCCGCGGCCGGCACGATGGCGCACCCCGTCATGCCGATGTCGCGCCCACCCATGGCCGGCGGGCGCGACCGGCGCTATCGTGGCGGAGAGCAGCATCGGAGGTGCGCCCGTGACCACCCGCGCCGGAGCCGTCGCCGTTCTGACCCTGGCCGCCGCCGCCCTGACGAGGTCGGCGCCGGCCCAGATGCCGTGCCCGGGCCTGCCGCCGCCGGCCGGCGCCGTGGTCGACGTCCTGCCGGCCGACGCCCCGAGCCTCGCCGGCATCGTCGCCGGCGCCGCCAGCGGCACCACCATCCGGCTCCACGACGGGTTCTACGACCTGAGCTGCGGCGACTCGGGCTGCCGCCTCAGCTTCGCCACCCCCGGCGTCACCCTCCGCTCGGCCAGCGGCAACCGCGACGCGGTCGTGCTCGACGGCGCCTACCTGACCAACGAGCTGGTCAGCATCCACGCCTCGGGGGTGGTGGTCGCCGACCTCACCCTGATGCGGGCCTACGACCACCCGGTCCACGTCAGCGGCCTGGCGGGCAGCCCCATCGCCGGCATCCTGCTCCACAACCTGCGCATCGTCGACCCGGGCCAGCAGGGGGTCAAGGTCAACCCGATCGGCGACGGCTACGTCGACGACTCGACCGCCGAGTGCTGCTCGATCGAGCTCACCGACGTCGGCCGGACCCACGTCCGGGACGGCTGCTACACCGGCGGCATCGACGTCCACATGGCCCGGGGCTGGGTGGTCCGCCGCAACCGCGTCAGCGGCTTCTGGTGCGACGACGGCCTGTCGGAGCACGGCATCCACTTCTGGCGCGGCTGCCGCGACACGGTGGTGGAGGAGAACCTGATCCTCGACTGCGCCCGCGGCGTCGGCTTCGGCCTCGGCGAGACCGGCACCGGCCGCGACTACCCCGACGACCCCTACCCCGGCGTCGGCTACAAGGGACACGTCGACGGCGTCATCCGCAACAACTTCGTCGCCGCCGCCTCGCCCGGGCTGCTGGCCTCGGCCGACGGCTTCGACACCGGCGTCAGCCTCGAGCAGGCCTACGGCGCCAGGGTCGTGCACAACACCGTGGCGTCGACCCAGGAGCCGCTGTCGTCCTCGATCGAGTGGCGCTTCCCGAACTCGGTGGTGGAGGTCGCCAACAACCTCGCCAGCTCCGACCTCCTCGCACGCGACGGCGCCAGCGCCACCTCAGCCGGCAACCTCGACACCGTGCCCCTGACCTGGGTGACCTCTGTTGCCACCGGCGACCTCCACCTCACCGCCGCCGCCGCCCCGGCGGTAGGCGGCGGCGTCGCGCTGCCGGCCGGCCTCGCCGACACCGACTTCGACGGCGAGCCGCGCGACTCGAGCCCCGACGTCGGCGCCGACGAGGTCGGCACCGGCGCCGTCTTCGCCGACGGGTTCGAGGGCGGGACGACCTCGGCCTGGAGCGCCACCGTCGGCTGACCCGGTCGCGGTACAGTGGCGTCGCCATGGCGCAGCCGCGACTCCGCCCCGACGCCCCGAGACCCCTGCGCGGCAGGCGGTGGGCGGTCCTGTTCGACTGGGGCGAGACGGTGATGCGGGTCTTCCCGGGGGCCGAGGGGGCGATGGTCGACTGGCCGCGGGTCGCGGCGGTGCCCGGGGTGCGGGGCGCCCTCGCCGCGCTCGCGCCGCACGCGCTGCTGGGGATCGCCACCAACGCCGCCGACTCCGACCCGGGCGCGATCCGCGCGGCGCTGGCGCGGGTGCGGCTCGACCGCCACTTCGAGCGCCTCTACTGCTACCGCTCGCTGGGGGTGCGGAAGCCGTCGCCGGAGTACTTCGCGGCGGTGCTCGCCGACCTCGCCCTGCCGCCGGACCGGGTGGTGATGGTCGGCGACGAGTGGCAGGCCGACGTCGCCGGGGCGCTGGCGGCGGGCCTCAGGGCGGTGTGGTACGACCCCGGCCGCAGCGCCGCCTGCCCGGACGAGCGGGTGCTGGTGCTGCACGACATGCGGCGGCTGCCGGACGCGCTGTGGCCGTGGGGGGTGGTGGCCTGAGGGCCCGGCCGCGGGGGCCCAGCCCGCCCGGGTCTCGCCGGCGGCGGCAGCGCCCGCCCCTCACGGC
>CAYTJW010000534.1:0-4435 GCA_964438135.1 uncultured Thermoanaerobaculia bacterium | reverse complement strand
CCCACCCCGGCCCACGCCAGGCCGGCGCGGGCGGCCCGGAACGGCCTCACCCCGGCCACCCTCCGCCACCCCCGGCGGGGGGCCTCACCCGCCCCAGCGGTCGGCGACGATCCGGGCCACCACCTGCTCCGGCGTGTGGCCCGCCTCCTCGACCGCGGCCTGGAAGCCACCGTCCGGCGCCAGGCAGGGGTTGGCGTTGACCTCCAGGACGTAGGGCTCGCCGGCCGCCGAGACGCGGAAGTCGACCCGGCCCCAGCCGCGCATGCCGAAGGTCTGCCAGCAGGCGACCGAGATCTCGCGCAGGCGGGCGAGGAGGGCGCCGTCCGCGGCTCCGAAGCGGAAGGTCCGGGGGGTGTTCTCGTAGTCGAAGCTGCCCTCGACCCACTTGGCGTCGTAGGTCAGGATCCGCGCCCGCCCCGGCGGGAAGGCGCTGAAGTCGATCTCCGCCGGCGGCAGCAGCTCGTGGCCCCCCGCGCGGGCCAGGACGGCGAGGTTGACCTCCCGCCCCTCGACGTACTCCTCCGCGAACAGGGCGCGACCCGCGGCGGCGGCCTCGCGCAGGGCGGGGGCGGCGTCGCGGACGTCGGCGAACACGGCGCGGTCGTCGATGCCGATGGACGCGTCCTCCCCGGCCGGCTTGACGATGGCCGGGCCCGACCAGCCCGGGTCGCCCCGCTCGAGGTCGGCCAGGGTCGCCCAGCGCGGGGTCGGGATGCCGTTCGCCCGCATGATCGTCTTGGCGAGGATCTTGTGGGTGGTCTGGTACATCGTCGCCGAGCTCGCCCCGGTGAAGGGCACGCCGAGGTGCTCGAGCAGGCTCGGCGCCAGGTAGACGAGCTGGTTCGAGCCGTCGAGCGACTCGACCAGGTTGAAGACGAAGAGCGGGTCGAGCCGGCGCAGCTCGCGCGCCGCCCCGGCGAGGTCGAGCGAGAGCTGGAGCCTGACCACGTCGTGGCCGAGGTCGGCCAGCAGGCGCTCGACCAGGCCGGCCTCGGCCAGCACGTCGAGCTCGTCCGGCGCCGCGCCCTCCCCCACCAGCTGGTGGAGCACGACCGCCAGCGGCCGCCCGGGGCGGGCCGCGGTCACGGCACCCTCCGGCAGGCCGAGTCGACGATGCGGCGGATCAGCTCGTCGTAGGGGATGCCCAGCTGGGTGCAGAGGATCGGCAGGTCGGAGTGCTGCGGGTGGAGGCCCGAGAGGGGGTTGACCTCGAGGAAGCAGGGCTCGCCGGCGGCGTTGCTGCGGAGGTCCACCCGGCCGCCGTCGCGGCAGCCGAGCCCGCGCCAGATGGCGAGGCTGAGCTCCTCGGCGCGACGCACCTCCGGGTCGCTGGCGGGCACCAGGCGGTACTCCACCACCCGCTCGCACTCCTCCTTGTTGAGGTAGGAGTAGACGCCCCCCTCCGCCCCGGGCAGCAGGACGATCTCGAGCGTGCCGACGGCCTCGGCCTCCGGCCCGGTGCCGAGAACCCCGACCGTCAGCTCGCGGCCTGGGAGGTACTCCTCGACCAGGGCCGGTTGCCGGTACCGCTCCCAGATGCCCTCGCACAGCTGCCGCAGCCGGGCGGCGTCCGTGGCGCGGGAGCCGGCGGTCACCCCCTTGCCCGTGCCCTCGGCCACCGGCTTGACGAAGAGCGGGAAGGGCAGGTCCACGGCGGCGAGGTCGGCCGGGCCGGCGACCACGTGGAAGCCGGGGGTCGGCAGGCCGAGGGAGCGCACGACGTGCTTGCACATGCCCTTGTGCAGGCTGAGGGCGCACACCATCGAGTCGGCGAAGGTGCAGGGAATGTCGTAGGCCTCGAGCAGCGCCGGCACCTGGGCCTCGCGCCCGAAGCCCCGCAGGCCCTCGGCGATGTTGAAGACCAGGTCCCAGCGGTCGCCCCGGGCGAGGCGCTGGACCAGGCTGCGGACGTGGCCGACGCGGTCGGTCCGGTGACCGAGCCGCTCGAGGGCGCCGGCGATGGCGTCGATGGTGTCGTCCCGGTCGAACTCGCCGGTCTCCTCCTCCGAGTAGCCCATCTCGAGGTACTCGCGGCGGAGGTCGTAGGTCATGCCGATGAGCATGGGCGGCTCCCTTCCCTCTCCGAGCGGCGCCAGTCGGGTCTCAGGCCCGTGCCGGCGCGGCCGCCAGCACCTTGACGTACATCACCTTGCCGTCGCCGGGGGCGTAGAAGTCCTCGAGCTCGGCCACGATCCGGTAGCCGCACGCGAGGTAGAAGCCCCGGGTCGGCACGTACAGCGGCCGACCCGAGGTCTCGATGTAGACCCGGTTCCGCCCGGAGCGGAGAATCCAGGCCTCGGCCGCCTCGAGCAGGGCCCGGCCCACGCCCTGGCCCTGCGCCCGCGGGTCGACCGCGATCCAGTACAGGTCGACCGACATGGCGGTGGCGGGGATCGGCCCCCAGCAGGCGTAGCCGAGGACCTCGCCGTCCCTCTCCGCCACCAGGAACCGGTAGTGGCTCGCCTCGCCGAGGCTCAGGCGGTCGTCGACCAGCTCCAGGGCGACCTGCAGCTCCTCGGGGTTGAAGAAGCCGGTGGCCGCGAGCAGGGCGGCGAGCGGCGCCCGGTCGTCCCGGGTCAGGCTCTCGCGGATGGTCAGGTTGCCGGAATGCGGTGCGGCGGCGCTGGTGGTCATGCTCCCCCCTGGTCGTGCTGGCGACGGACCGACGCCCGCTCGCGCGCGAGCTCGCGGTCCGTCCTCGTCTGCGACGGTTGCGCTGTTGCTGTCCCCGACCCCGGCCCTAGCTCTCCGCCGGCGGGTCGACGTAGGCGAAGGTCCGGCCTGCCCAGTTGCGCAGCAGCCAGCGACCGTCCTCGCAGCCGACGACGGTCTCGGGTTGCAGCGGCACCTTGCCGCCGCCGCCGGGGGCGTCGACGACGTAGGTCGGCACGGCGTAGCCCGAGGTGAAGCCGCGCAGCTTCGAGACGATCTCGAGCCCGCGGGCGATCGAGGTGCGGAAGTGGCCCGTGCCCACCACCGGGTCGGCCTGGTACAGGTAGTAGGGGCGGACCCGCAGCCGGATCAGGCCGTGGAAGAGCTCCTTCAGCGTCTCGGGCCGGTCGTTGACCCCCCGCAGGAGCACGGTCTGGCTGCCGAGCGGGATGCCGCCGTCGGCCAGCCGGTCGCAGGCCGCGGCCACCTCGTCGACGAGCTCGGCCGGGTGCGAGAAGTGCAGCGACAGCCACACCCGGTGCCGGCGCAGGATCGCCACCAGCTCGGGCGTGATGCGCTGCGGCAGGAAGCCGGGGACGCGGGTCCCCAACCGCAGCAGCTCGACGTGCGGCACCGAGCGCAGGGCGCCCAGGACCTCGTCGAGCTTCTCGTCCGACAGCAGCAGCGGGTCGCCGCCGGACACCAGGACGTCGCGCACCTCCTCGTGCTGGCGGAGGTAGGCGACGATCCTCTCCATCCGGCGCGACAGCGGGTCGATGCGGTTCTGGTTCACCAGCCGCGAGCGGGTGCAGTAGCGGCAGTAGGAGGCACAGGTGTCGAGAGCCAGCAGCAGCACCCGGTCCGGGTAGCGGTGCACGAGCCCCTCGACCACCATGTCGTGGTCCTCGCCGCACGGGTCCTCGAGGTCGCCCGCGGTGACCACGAACTCCTCCTCGCGCGGCACCACCTGGCGCCGGATCGGGCAGCTCGGGTCGTGGGGGTCCATGAGGGAGGCGAAGTGCGGCGTGATCGCGACGGCGAAACGCTCGCACGTCATCTCGAGCCCGCGGCGCTCGGCCGGCTCGAGAGACAGGTACTGCGCGAGCTGCGCAGGCCGAGTCAGGCGGTGACGCATCTGCCACCGCCAGTCGGCCCACAGGGCCGCGTCGTAGTTCAGGCCGAAGACCCGGCAGAGACGTTCCCGCCGGTCCTCGGCCAGCGGCTCCGTGTCTGCGCTCGCGAGCTGACTCATCGCGCACCTCCGTTTCTCGTGTGCACCTGTTGCGCTGGAGCGGACCCCGACCACCCTGGACCCCTGCCAGCCATCGGGCGCCTGGGCGCCAGCGGCGAAGGACCTCGCGGTCCGCGGGCTCATGGCTGCGACCTACTCGGTGTGCCCACCGGAGGGGAGCCGGCCCGCGACCGGCGACATGGGGACGGTGGAAGATGTGGACGAGGGGGCGGCAGCCGCGGGCGTCTCGGAAAGAGCCCTCGGGCTGCCGGTGCTACTGGGGGGGATGTCGATCTCCACGCTCCACTCCACGTGCATGAAATTAGACGTGTTTTTTCGGTTGTCAAGGGGTCCGGGGCCCGATTTTCCAAAATCTTCTGGGATCACCCGCGGACCTGTGGTATGATAGCCGGTTAGCGTCCCTCCTGCCCCCCTTCGCAATCCCCTGCCGCCGCCGGCGGCGACCCCCGCCCCCTCGACACGGGCACCCCCTCTGGGCTAGCCTGCTCCCGCCCGCAACCTGGCGCCGCGACCACGGAGTGAGCTCATGGC